>JAYUBK010000185.1:0-5326 GCA_043740835.1 Chloroflexota bacterium | reverse complement strand
CGCCCGGATGACGGTCGGGCTCGGGCAGTGCCACGAGGGCGACGGCAAGCAGCGCCGAGAGGAAGGCTGTCAGCGCGAACGAAATACGCCAGCTCACGTAGTAGGCGAGGAGGCCCGCCCCGAGTACACCGAGAGTGGTGCCGATCGCCTGTGCGGCCGACATGTCGGCAACCGCTCGCTGGCGCTCCCGGAATGGGAAGCTGTCGCCGATGTAGACGAGCGCGGCAGGGATCACGCCGCCAATGAACCCGCCTGTAAGGACTCGTCCCACCACCAGGACGGAGAGGCTCGGAGCCAGCGCAGAGACGACGCTGCCGGCGACGGCGCCTGCCAGGGCGAAGCGCATGACGGGAACCCTTCCATAGCGGTCGCTGGCGATGCCGAAGACGAGCTGTGTAGCCCCGTAGAAGAGGTAGTAGAGAGTGGCGACGATCGCGACCTGGGCGATCGGGACCTTGAAGTCGCGCGAGATCGGAAAGATGAGCGGACCCAGGGAAAATCTGTCGAAAATCGCTACTAGAGGACCCAGGTAGAGGAGGAGGGCGACCACGGTGGACGGTTGCCGTGGCGTTGGGTGGGACTTCATTGGGCGGGCCGCGAGCGTATATGTTCAGCGGTCATGAAGCATGAGGAGTTGACCGACGTCACCTACGAGGTCGAGAGCGGCCTGGCCTGGATCACGATCAACCGCCCCGACCGCTACAACGCCTTCCGGGGGCGCACCGTCGACGAGCTCATGTGGGCATTCAAGCAGGCCTGGGCCGACGGCTCCGTGGGCGTCGTCTGCCTAACCGGTGCCGGTGACAAGGCGTTCTGCGCCGGGGGCGACCAGAAGCAGCGCCAGCAGACGGGCGATTACGGGCCCACCGAGTCGGGCCTCTTCGAGATCGAGACACTGCACCGCCTCATCCGCGACATCCCCAAGCCTGTCATCGCCGCCGTCAACGGCGTCGCCATCGGCGGGGGCCACGTCCTCCACGTCCTCTGTGACCTCACGATCGCCGCCGACAGCGCCCGATTCGGGCAGGCCGGCCCACGTGTCGGATCCTTCGATGCCGGCTTCGGGACCGCCTATCTCGCCCGCATCCTCGGCGAGAAGCGCGCCCGGGAGGTCTGGTACCTCTGTCGACAGTACGACGCCAAAACCATGGAGAGCTGGGGGCTGGTCAACAGGGTCGTCCCGCTCGCCGAACTGCGGGAAGAGGTCCGGCGCTGGGCGGACGACCTGCTGGCGATGAGCCCGGGTGCACTCAAGGTCGTGAAGCATTCCTTCAACGCGGACTCGGAGTCGATCGCCGGCATCGGGTCGCTCGGTTTCGACGCGCTCAATCTCTTCATCGAGTCGGATGAGGCCAAGGAAGGCGTCAACGCCTTCAACGAGAAGCGCAAGCCCGACTACGGCAAATTCCGAACCTAGTTAATTCGGGGGTCGCGAGGCTTCGCCCAGGCGCCGCAAGTCTGCGCCAGGCCTTCCCTATAAGAGGCGTAGCGAGGCTTCCACTCAAAGCGCTCCCGAAACGCCGACGTGTCCATCGTCGTGCGCTGGCGGAGGAGGGCGACCTGTTCCTTCCGGATCTGGCCGCCAAGGAACTTCGCCGACCAGTCGGGCAGGTGGTAGATGAACCGGTGGAGCTCATGGCGGCCGAAATGATCGATAAAGTCGCGCAGGCTGACAGGCACGTCGTCGGCGACGTTGAACACTTCACCCGCGGTGCCTCTCTCGGCGGCGGCGATGATTGCCGTGGCGGCGTCATCGTGGTGGATCCAGGACGCCGGCAATCCCGGCCCCGGGTAGTACGGCCGGAGCACGCGAAATGAGGTTCGGTAGCGCTTCAGGTCCTCATATCGAGGTCCGTACCCGTAACCCAGTCGCATGGTGCAGACGGGCAAAGCTGAGTTGCGGATTGCATCTTCGGCGGCCAGCGCGGCTTCGAAACGGTGATTTCCCGCCGGTGCAGTGCGCGGCGAGTCCTCGGTGGCACCCACCTTATCGCCGTAGAAGAACCCATAGGAGGCGTCCACGATCAGGCGCGGCGGCTCGCGGCGAGCGAGTTCAAGCAGCTGGGCGACCTGGGCAGGGATCCGCGCCCCGGCGCCCTTCCAGGCCCAACCGTCGTGGAGGAGGGAGTTCTCCGTCTGCCTGGCCACGTTGATGATCACCTCGGGATTGGCCTCGACAATCTCGTTGCCGCGCCGCAAGAGCTCCTCGACGACCGCGCCGCCGAGCTCGGTTCGATCTCCGAGCAGGCGGATCCTCACCAGGTCATCGTTTTCTGAAGACTGAGATGGCGAACCCACTCGAGGCGTCAAAAGCATCGCGCTGCCACGTGGACCAGCGACCGGCAAGCTCCAGACCGGAGGCGCTCGCCCATGCGTCGTGGTCGGCGAGCTGCACATCGGTCCCTCTCAGGGAGTGGCCGTCGATCAGGAGACCCCCGCGACGAAGGTGGAGAGCCATGTTCGCAATGACCGGCGCGCGGCTCGCGGGGTCGACAAAGTTGATGACGTTGCCGGCCATCAGGACCGCGTCGAACTCCTCCCCAAGTTGCATGGAAGCAAGGCCGGCCAGGATCCATAGCACCTCCGGCGCCTTCCGGCGGGCCGTTTCGAGCATCTCGGCATCCAGGTCCACTCCGACCACGTAAACTCCGCGCCTTGCCAGTTCGCGGCCGACCCGCCCGGTTCCGCAGCCCGCGTCCAGGAGCCGGGTCGGGTTCCACGACATGACGAAGTCGGCCTCGCCGTGGACGTTCTCTCCCGCCGCCTCGCGCCTTTCGTACGCCGAGTCGTAGAGGTCGCCGCGCGAACCGTTGCCCATCTCGTCAAGTGGCTTCCCAGCCGGTGCTCTGCCCCCCATTGCGAGGATCGTAACCCACCCGGTCCGGTAACCAAAACGTCGCCGGACGAGTTTGAGCGGGCTGTGTTCCGACGCTCGCAGCGGCTGTCTCTGGGGGTTGGTAGATCGCTCTAGCCAGCGGTTCCGAGAGTAATCGGGGACCAGTGGCGTCCGGCGTCGAAGGTCATCAACAGCGTGCCGCCCGAGTCGCCCGTGAGAATGGCGACGCCCTGGCTGGCGCTCGTGAATCCGACATACAACGTCACTGAACGGTTCGCCGCGTCGTAGACCCTTGTCCAGGTGGCGCCGCTGTCGGTCGTCTCCAGAAGGATGGCATGACCGTCGGCGGTGAAGGCTCCGGTGATGACCGTGCCCGGGCGAGGGCTGGCGATGGCGCCGGTGCTGCCGACGGGCAAGTCGGTGCCCACGCGTTGGAAGGAGCTCCCGCCGTCCTGTGAGAGGTAGAGCCGCGTCGCGGGCGGCCCATTGGTCCAGACGCCTTCGTTACAGATGGCGGCGAGAGAGGTCGCCGAGGCCGCCGCCAGGAATGCCGGGCCGCCCGCGTCGGCGCACGGCGGCTTCCACTCGCGCCACTCGCCCTGGTAGAGGCGTGCGCCGCCGACCACCGTCCTATTGACCTGGATCATCCAACCCGCGCCCTCGGTGGCGACAAGCCACGAGCGAGGAACGGGCCCCGCGCCGGCGCTGATGGCGACTCCGGTCGCCACCCAGGCGTCCTTATTGACAGGGCTCTCATAGACGCGGACTCCAACGGAGTCGAAGACAATGACAGCGGCGTGAACGCGGCCGGCCGTCGCCTCGAGACTCTCGACCAGGACGAGGCCGGACCCATTCAGCACCTGGCGCCGCCAGGTTGCCCCGCCGTCGTGTGTCGCCCAGAGGTCGGGTCCGAAGGCCCACCCGTCATCGGAATCGGCGAAGCGGACGTCACGGACGGAGCCGGACTGAAAGCCGGGCGTTACGTGCGCCGGGGGGGCGGTGACCGCGGCCCAGGTCCGGCCGGCATCATCGGTTCGCAGCAGCCCGAGGCAACTCCCGGCCGCACAGGGAGCGGTTCCCAGAACCCACCCCTTCGAGAGCGACACCCAGGTGGTCGACAGGGGGAGAAAACCAGGCGGCACTCGTCCGGGTGGGATGGTGGCGGCGGGGGCTGGCTCCGGGCTCGTCGCCGGGCTTGAAGGCGCGACCGGTAACGACCCCGAAGGCAACGATCTCGCGGTCGGCAAAGGCCGCGCCGCCCCCGGCGATGGCCCCGCATTGCAGGCCGCAAGCAGACAGGTGAGGATCGCCGCAACGCCTGCTTTGGTCGGGATCTGCATCTGCATTTCTACGAACTCTCTGCAGCCATAACGGCCACCGGACAGCTTTGGTACGCAATGCCAGCGCCGGTCATCGCAGTCACGTACTTTCACGTTCGCTCCGGCAGCCGGTCGGTGGGTGGGTTTACCGTGGGTGGACACAGGAACCAAGCGTGAGTAGAGGGGAGACCATGACCACACTCGAGAACCGGCCGAGCACAGCCCTCCTCGTCGTCGACATGCAGAACGGCGTCGTCGAGGGTGCCCACGAGCGCGACAAGGTCGTCGCGAACGTCGGCAGCCTAGTCGAGAAGGCGCGGCGGGAACGGATCCCCGTTGTCTGGGTCCAGCACTCCGACGAGCAGCTTGCGAGAGGAAGCGACGACTGGCGGATCATCCCCGAGTTGACCCCGGGCGACGCCGAGCCGCTCGTCGAGAAGAACTACGGCGACTCCTTCGAGGACACCAGCCTCGAGACCGTGCTGGCGGGCCTCGGAGTCGGGCGCCTCGTCGTCGTCGGCGCACAGACCGATGCATGCATCCGCTCTACGCTCCACGGCGCCCTAGTCAGGGGGTATGACGCGACCCTCGTCGGGGACGCCCACACGACGGAGGACCAGAGCGCATGGGGAGCGCCGCCGCCGGACCAGGTCATCGCGCACACGAACCTGTACTGGACCTATCAGACGGCGCCGGGACGGACGGCAGGCACGGTCGAGACCAAGGTTGTCGACTTCGGCGCCGCGTCCTGAAGCCTGTGCGACGCAGACGAGGACGGATGTCCAGGTCGCGGCCGCGAAGTTAACTACAGCGGATTGTCATAGACATAGAAAATGTAGTCTTGGGACTCTGTCTTGACTCCCAGGTCGCTCAGCAGCCTGAGAATCTGGGCGCGGTGATCCGTGCCATGAGTACCGACCTGAAGAAGCACTTGCCACAGGATGAGATCTTTGTCCTCCCCATCGGCAAACGGCTTTTCGAACAGCATGTCGTCGCGCAATGCTGAAAGGTAGTCCCGCATACTCCGCTCGACCTTGTCCCAATGGGTACGGATCGCGTCCCGATCGTTAAAGGCGGCGGCATCCAGCGAGTCCGGGATTTCGGTGGCTCGCAATGCGCTGAACCATGTGTCGTCAACACTCATGAGATGAACGATCTGGTCGCGGACAGA
>JAYUBK010000184.1:0-1551 GCA_043740835.1 Chloroflexota bacterium | reverse complement strand
TCCTGCTGGGAGTGCCGATGGCCTGGATCTACGCCCGCACACGCTTCCCGGGAAGGACTCTTCTGCGCGCGCTGACGACGTTGCCAATGGTCCTTCCTCCAGTCGTCGGAGGCATCGCCCTCCTCCTCGCCTTTGGCAGGCGCGGGCTTCTCGGAAGCTGGCTCGACAGCGCTCTCGGAATCACGATTCCGTACACCACGGCCGGCGTCGTCATGGCGGAGACGTTCGTCTCCATGCCCTTCCTGGTCCTGACTGTCGAGGCGGGCCTGCGCTCCATGGACACCCGCTACGAGGAGGCGGCGCGGGCCCTTGGCGCCGGGCGCTGGACGGTACTGCGCAGGATCACCCTGCCGCTGATCTCACCGTCGCTCGTGGCAGGGGCGGTCCTCTGCTGGGCACGAGCGCTGGGCGAGTTCGGAGCGACGATCACCTTTGCTGGGAACTTCCCCGGCCGCACTCAGACGATGCCTCTTGCTGTCTACCTCCTGCTCCAGACCCGACCTGAGGCCTCCTATGTCCTGAGTCTTGTGCTCCTCGCGGTCTCGCTCACCGTGCTCGTCGGTCTCCGAGATCGTTGGCTGGGCTCGGCTTGAAGCTCCGCGCAAATATCGCAGTCAAGCTCGGCAGCCTAGAGCTCGACGTCAGGATCGAGGCCGGTGAGGACGAGGTGATTGCCATCCTCGGTCCCAATGGCGCGGGCAAGACGACCCTGCTGCGAGCCATTGCAGGCCTCATCCCGCTCGACAGGGGCCGGGTGGAGCTCGACGGCGTGGTCCTCGAGGACACCGTCGCCGGCGTCTACTTGCCGACCGACAGGCGACCCATCGGCGTCGTCTTCCAGGATTACCTGCTCTTCCCCCACCTCTCGGTGCTTGCGAATGTGGCGTTCGGTTTGCGCTCGCGCGGGATGGGCCGCCGAGACTCTTCGGCAAAGGCCCTCGAGTGGCTTGGACGGGTCGGTCTCGAAAGCTACGCGGACGCCCGGCCGGGAGCGCTCTCCGGCGGCCAGCGACAGCGGGTCGCCCTGGTGCGGGCTCTGGCCACCGAGCCTCGACTGCTGCTCCTCGACGAGCCGCTCTCCGCCCTTGACGCCAGCGCTCGCGCCGACGTCCGCCGCGACATAAGGAAGCACCTCGCGACGTTCAAGGGCATCCGACTCATCGTCACTCACGATCCGCTCGAAGCCGTCGCCCTGGCCGACCGGCTGGTCGTGATTGAGAAGGGCACCATCGTCCAGTCAGGCACCCCCGCCGAGGTCACCGAGCGCCCGCGAACGCCCTACATCGCCGACCTCGTCGGGGTAAACCTCTTTCGGGGAAGCGCCGCCGGCGGTGAGGTGCGGCTGGCTGGCGGCGGCGCCGTATCCGTCGGCTCCCGAGAGCAGGGCGACGTTTTCGCTGTCATCCATCCGCGCTCGGTCGTCGTCCATCGCACGCGGCCCGAGGGCAGTTCGCGCAACGTCTGGCGGGGGCGCGCGGACGGGATCGAGTTGGTGGGTGACCGCGCCCGCCTGCGCGTCGAAGGCGAGATGCCCCTGGTCGCGGAGATCAC
>JAYUBK010000183.1:0-1551 GCA_043740835.1 Chloroflexota bacterium | reverse complement strand
CTAGGCGACCCCATCGACAAGGCAGAGCTCGGCTTCAGTCCCGCCACCGGTGCGGTCGGGTCGAGCGGCGGCCGCGAGCTTCTCCAGCGCGAGTTGCGCGACCTGGGCGTACCTCTCGCCGCGGGCGACGGACTCCTCGACACCGCGTACTCCGCTGTCCTGGCGCTCTGCGAGGACAAGGAGCAGATCTTCCCGGCCGACCTCAAGGCCATCGCGGACGAGGTCATCGCCGAGGCTCCGGGCCGCTTCAAGCTTCTTTCCCTGACCGTCCAGACGATCTATGGGATGCCCGCCACCGCCGAGGTGACGCTGGGCTCCGAGGATGGACCCTCGATGCGCCGCCAGCAGGGCGACGGCCCGCTCGAATCCGCCATCCGGTCGATCGAGAAATTGACCGGCCTGAATCCGAAGGTGGAGACCTTCGCCGCCTTCTCGACTACGCCGGGCCGCGACGCCATGGCCGAGGCAGTCATCGAGCTGACCCTGGACGACCGCCGCGTCGTCGGCCGCGGAGCGTCGACGGATGCAGTCGCCGCCGGCGTGCACGCCTACCTGAACGCCCTGAATCTCCTCATGTCGGGCGAGTAATGGAGCTCCGGCCGGCGGAGGGCGAGTTCGTCCGCTCGCAGCGCATCGGCCGCCTGTCGACCGTAAGTCCGGACGGCTGGCCGCATGTCATGCCGGTGCTGTACGAGCTCGCCGACGACGGCACTTTCGAGTTCGACGCCGACGGTGTGAAGCTGCGCAACATCGGGGCGTCCGGCCGCGCGGCGATCGTGGTGGACGCGATGGGCCCCAAGCGCGGCATCGCGCTCCAGGGTTCCTGCGCCATCATCGGCCACGAGCGAGCGCGACTGACGCCGCTGCGAAAGTTCAGCTGGGGTCTCTAGAGGGCTTCCAGCGCAGCATCGCCGAGCGTTCGAAGAAGGTTCGCCATCTCCAGCGCCGTCTCCGCCGCCTCACGACCCTTATCGGTCCGTGCCAGGGCCTGCACGTGGTCGTAGGTGGTGAGCACTCCGAATGAGACCGGGATGCCGCTGTCGAGGCTGACCTGCATCAGACCGGCGGCGCACTGACCCGCAACGTGCTCGAAGTGTGCGGTATCGCCCTTGATGACACAGCCGAGTGCGACGACCGCGTCCGCGGACCCCGTCTCGATGATCGCCTGGGCGGTCACCGGGAGCTCGATGCAGCCCGGTACCCAGACGACCGGGTCGGCGGTCGCGCCGTGCTCCGCCAGGACGGCCAGCGCGCCCTCCAGCAGCTTCTCGGTGATGTCATGGTTGTAGCGGGCGGCGATGACGGCGATCGTCAGGCCCCGACCCTCCAGCGAGCCTGTTCGCGGGGACTTCTCTCCCACTACTGAAACTCCTCCATTAAAGGAGGTGTCCCAACTTCTCTTTCTTGGTTTTGAGATAACGCGCGTTGTGCGGGTTGGGTTCGATGATTATGGGCACCTGCTCGACGACCTCGAGCCCGAATCCCTCAACGCCGTGGTACTTGCGCATGTTGTTCGTCAGGATCCGCATTCTGCGCACGCCCAGGTCGAAA
>JAYUBK010000182.1:0-5344 GCA_043740835.1 Chloroflexota bacterium | reverse complement strand
CGCCGCCGATTCCTCGAGAGCCATCGGAGCGTTGGCTCCCGGCGCAGCCTGGGCCTCATCGCTCGCCGAGGTGCCCAGGTAGGCGGTGATGACCTCGTGGTCGGTGGAGATCTCCGCGGGCGTGCCCTCGGCGATCTTCTTCCCGAAGTTCAAGACAGCGATCTGCTTGCAGACGCCCATCACGAGGCGCATGTCGTGGTCGATCATCAGGACGGTCAGACCCTCAGCGTTGATCGACTCGATCAGCTCGCGCATGCGGTCCTTCTCGGAAGGGTTCATGCCCGCCGCTGGTTCGTCCAGGATCAGCAGCCGCGGTTTGAGCGCCAGCGCACGCGCGACCTCGAGACGGCGCTGGTCGCCGTAGGCCAGGGTCCGCGCCCGGCGATCGCCGAAGATCCCGTTGTCCAGCCCGACGCGATCAAGGAGCGCGCGCGCCTCGGCGACCCGCGCCAGCTGCGATCTGCGGAACCGTGGCAGCACGGCCAGCTGCTGGAGCGTGTCGTGCTTGCGCCGCGAGTGCATCCCGATTAGCACGTTCTCGATGGCGGTGAGGTCCCGGTAGAGCCGGATTGTCTGAAACGTCCGCCCGACGCCGAGAGCGGCAATGCTGTGCGGCGCCTTGCCGCTGATCTGCTCGCCGCCGAGCGTGATCCTTCCTTCCTGCACCGGCACGTAGCCGGTGATCAGGTTGACGAGCGTGGTCTTGCCGGCGCCGTTCGGGCCGATCAGGCCGAAGATCGTCCCTTCGGGGATGTCGAGCGAGACACCGTCAACGGCGCGCACCCCACCGAAGTAGCGGGAGAGGCCGTCAAGCTTCAGGAGCGACGTCATTTTTCCGCAGGGTCCAGGAGGCCGGCCACCAGCGTGGCCGGATGATCGCGAGTCCGCCCCGGCTGACGACGCCCTGGGGCCGGAAGATGATGATCAGGATCAGGATGACGCCGCTGATGACGTCGCGGTAGGCCGCCGCGGCGCGGACGATCTCGGGCAGCGAGGTGAGGATTGTCGCGCCGAGGATCGGTCCAAACACGTTCGTGGTACCGCCGACGACGGCGAATGTCAGCACCTGCACCGCGCGTGTCGCGCCGTACTCGGTCGGGTCAACGAAGAAATTGATATGGGACTCGAGGCCGCCCGCCAAACCCGCGATAAGGGCGCCGATGACGAAGGCGCTCATCTTGTAGCGAGCCACGTTGATGCCCTGTGAGCTTGCCGCCAGCTCGTCCTCCCGGATCGCCGCCCAGGCCTGGCCGAGCTTGCTTCCCGCAAGCCGCCAGACGATGAAGGCGATGACGATGAGCGCGATCAGGATGGGGAGGATGTCCTGGATGTTGGCGTCCGGGTTCTTCAGGCCCTGCCCGCGGCCGGTGATGTCGAGGTTCAGGATCACGCCGTTTCTCAGTGCCTCGCCGAACCCGAGCGTTGCGATGGCCAGGAAGATGCCGCGCAGACGGAGGACCGGCAAACCCACCAGGAACCCGACCGCACCCGCCAGCAGCGTCCCGATCGCCATACCGAGCGGGACAGGGACGTTCTTATCGATGTCGAGGATCACGGTCGTGTAGGCGCCGATGGCCATGAAGCCGACGTTTGCGAGCGTCAGCTGGCCGGAGTAGAGCGTCACGAAGATGGAGATGGCGAGGATCGAGTTGATCCCGATCTGCGCGATCAGCAGCTCGTGCGTCTGGTAGAAGGTCTGCGGGTCGGTGAAGAGCTGGCTGAAGAAGTCCACCAGCTACAAGCGCTCGCGCAGCTTGGCGCCGAAGAGGCCCTGGGGCCGGATGACAAGCATCAGGAAGAGGGCGAGGAACGCCACTCCGGCCTCGACGGTGCTCCCGAAGCGGATGAAGGCGAAGACCTCGATCAGCCCCAGCAGGTAGCCGCCGGCGACCGCGCCTGGAATACTCCCCATGCCACCGAGGACGATGACGGCGAGACCCTTCAGCTCGACCTGGTCGCGCCCGATGTAGGGGTCGATGTTGCTCGTGGCGATTGCAAAGAGGATCCCGGCCAGGCCTCCCAGCGCGCTCGAGATGAAGAGGGTCGTTGCGAAGATCCTGTCGACCTGTATCCCGAGCAGGAGCGCGGCCTTCGGGTTTTCGGCGACGGCTCGGAGCGCCCTCCCGATCTGGGTGTAGCGCATCACGTAACCGAGGACCAGGACGAGGATGATCGTCACCGCGACGATCGCCAGGCGGTTGCCTTCGATTGTCAGCCCCGCGACGTGCCAGGTGGGGTTCGGCATCACGTTGGTCGGGAAACGCGCGGAGTTGGCGCCCTCATGCCACAACCACGCGAATGCCGTGCCGGTCCTGGCCTGCTCGACGATCGCTACGAATACCAGCGCCAGCCCGATCGTCGAGATCAGCGCTGATATCGGTGGGGCGCCTCTGCGTCGAAGCGGCCGTAGGGCGACGAACTCGATGAGGAGGCCGAGAACGCCTGAGGCGAGGACCGCCAGCGGCGCCGCCACGAAGAAGGGCATCCCGTGGATGACGACCAGTGAGTAGGCGATGACGGCGCCGAGCATGAACACCGCGCTGTGGGCGAGGTTGAGCACGTCGAGCACGCCGAACACGAGTGTGTAGCCGACCGCGAAGAGCGCGTAGATCGACCCGATCGAAATCGCGTTGAGGACCTGCTGACCCACGGCCTCCCCCTACTTACGGGATCGCCGGCCCTGGCCTCGCGACCCGGACCGGCGTCTTCGACGAAAGCCTAGCGTGCCATCCCGCCGGCCGGCCTCCAAATGCCCGTTGGAAGCCTCAGCTGGGCTTGATGGAGGTGACCAGGTTGAAGCCGCCCGTGCCGTCCATCGCGATGACCCAGATCGTCTGCTTGACGTCATGGCTCGACGTGAACGCGAACGGTCCCAGCGGGGTGTCGAGGTTGTTGACCTTCTCCAGCGCGTCTCTGAGGTTGTCGCGGTCCTTCTGGAAGTTGTTGAAGGTGAGGTTCGCCTTCTTGGCTGCTTCCGCGTAGATGAGGATGCCGGCGTAGCCCTGGGCTGCGAATTGGTCGGGATCGACGTTGTACTTCGTCTTGAACGCCTTCACGAACTCGGCGTTGGAGGCGAAGGTGTTGTTGATGTACCAGGCACTGCCGCTCTGGGCACCCTTGCCGGCGTCGCCGGCCTGCTTTGAGACGACCGAGGTGTTGAAGCCGTTGCCGCCGAGGAACTGTCCGGTGAAGCCCTGTTTGCGGGCCTCGATCATGATCCGGGCCGGGATGGCTCCGAGGCTCGTGATGAAGATCACATCGGGCTTGGTCTGGACCGCCTTGGTGACGGGGGTGGAGAGGTCGGCATCGGCCTTGCCGAAGTCGACGACGGCGGCGAGGGTGATGCCGTTGGCGGGGGCCGCCTTCTTGACGATCTCGCCACCATCGCTCGAGAACTTGTCGTCCCGAGCGACGAGAAGTGCTCCGACCTTCGGATGCTTGGCGTCGGCGTAGGCCTTGATGTTGGCGGGGATGGCAGCCTCTTCGCCGAGGCTGTCGCGGAAGACGTACTTGCAGGCGTCGGTCTTGGGGAAGTTGCAGTCGGGCACGATGTGGATGCCCGTCGTAGACACGGCGACGATCGGGATCCTGAGGCTCTCGGCGAGTGGGTGGACGGCCACGGCGGAGTTGCTGAGCGTCGGGCCGAGCAGGCCGATGACCTGGTTGCCCTGGATGAGCTTCTGGGCGGCCTGGGCCGACTGCGCCTTGTCCGACGCGTCGTCCTGGGTGTCGAGCTGGATCTTGGCGCCGTTGACGCCGCCGCCCTTGTTGATGATTTCGACGGCGAGATCGGCTCCCTTCTGAGAGCCGGGGCCGTAGACGCCGCCCGGGCCGGTGAGGCTCAGCACGGCGCCGAGGTAGATGGTCTTGCCGGAGTAGGAGCTGTTGGTGGTGGTGCCAGTGGTGCCGCCGGAGCTGCCGCACGCTGCGGCCAGCGCGGCCAACGCCACGACGGCAACCGAACGAACGAGTCTCTGCATCCGAGTGGGCCTCCTGTCCAGGGTTAGGGGCTGAGTTACACGTATAAGGTATCGGCAACCCGTCGGTGTGACTTGCCACCCGCCCGATGGCCTGCTGCTTTTGAGGAAGACCCTTCGATGACGACTTCGCAAACGACAATCGAGTCTGTGGATGCAGACCTGCCCCGCCTGATCGAAGAGGCGGCTGTGCGCCTTGCGGGCATCGTGGCGCACAGCCCGCTCCAGGCCTCGAAGCGTCTCTCCCAGCTGTACGGCGCCAATGTGCTGATCAAACGCGAGGACCTCCAGGAGGTCCGCTCTTTCAAGATCCGCGGCGCCTACAACAAGATCAGTTCGCTGTCCGCTGAGGAACGCGGCCGCGGAGTCGCCTGCGCGAGCGCCGGAAACCACGCCCAGGGTGTGGCCTTCGCGTGTTCGGACCTGGATATCCGGGGGACGATCTTCATGCCCGCCGGGACGCCACTCCAGAAGATCGAGCGGGTACGCCATTTCGGTCGCGAGGCCATCGACATCCGGCTGGTCGGCGAGACGTACGACGAGGCCGGCCACCTGGCCCAGGCCTTCTGCGACGAAAGCGGTGCCGTCCTGGTGCACCCGTTCGACGATCCGCTGACGATGGCGGGGCAGGGAACGATCGCGAAGGAGATCCTCGAGGAGTTGGAGGGCGGACTCGACGTCCTCGTCACGGCTGTCGGAGGAGGCGGACTGGCTGCCGGGATGGCCTCCTACCTGAAGTACAGGAATCCGGCGATCACCGTGATCGGCGCTGAGCCGGCCGGCGCGCCCTCCATGTCGGCCGCGCTCGAGAACGGCGGTCCACTACTCCTGGAACAGATCGACTCCTTTGTCGACGGCGCGGCCGTCCAGCGCGCCGGCGACTTCACCTACGACATCTGCAGCCGCCTCCTCGAGCGGGTGGTCGTCGTCCAGGAGGGGGCGATCTGCGCGACGATGATCGATCTCTACCAGAACGAAGGCATCATCGCCGAGCCCGCCGGCGCGCTCGCCGTCGCGGCGCTCGAGCAGGTCGCCGATCAGATCAGGGGCAGGACGGTCGTCTGCATCCTGAGCGGCGGCAACAACGACATCCTTCGCTACCCCGAGATCATGGAGCGGAGCCTCATCCACCGGGGCCTCAAGCACTACTTCATCGTGGAGTTCGCCCAGCGGCCCGGGCAGTTGCGCCGCTTCGTGGACGAGGCACTTGGCCCGACTGACGACATCGTTCGCTTCGAGTACATAAAGAAGACGAACAAGGAGCGCGGCGCGGCGCTCGTGGGGATCGAGCTGCGGAATCCCGCCGATCTCGAGCCGCTCCTGCAGCGGATGAAGGGGATCCAGTTGAACTGCCGCCGCCTCAACGA
>JAYUBK010000181.1:0-1559 GCA_043740835.1 Chloroflexota bacterium | reverse complement strand
GACTGCCTCGAGCGGGTCCTCATCCGGGTTTGACCGGGGACGGTTGCGGTTGCCCTTGATCTCCTCGGCAACGTGTCCGTGCCGGAAGCTGAAGATCTGGAAGCCGCCGCTGTCGGTGGCGAGAACGCCGTCCCAGGCCATCACCCGATGCAGTCCGCCCTGCCTCGCCACCGCGGGGCCCCCGGGTTGCAGATGCTGGTGGTAGGCGTTGACGATCAGGGCGCGGACGCCGGCGCGCTTCGCCGCCTCGGGGTCGAGGCCCTTGAGGGCCGACCGCGTCGCGACGGCGAAGAAGCCGGGAGTCTCGATCTCGCCGTGAACCGTCGAGATGCGACCTCGGCGCGCCGCGCCATCGGTAGCGGTGATCTCAAAGTTCAGCAAGCGACTTCGCCTCCGGGCGCGGTGGGCGGACCTCGGTGGCCCCGGCCCGGAAGAGAGGAACGGCCAGCAGCGATATGAAGCAGACGGCCGCGACGGAGATGAAGGGCCAGGCGATGCCGACTCCGAAGAGGTAGGCGCCGACAAGGGCGCCCAGCGCCTGGCCGCCGGCCGTGAACATGCTGAAGAGGCCCTGGGCCCGGCCCTGTTGATCGGGCCCGACCTGCCGGCTGACGTAGGCCATCACCGCCGGGAAGCCGGTGAGCGTGGCGGTGCCCTCGATGATGCCGATGACGAAGACCAGGGGGATGCTGCGGGTGATCGTGTAGGCGAGTGCGAAGGCGCCCAGGCCGCCGACGCTCAATGCCACCATCGACCTCGTCCCGAAGCGGTCGCTCAGGTGGCCGGCCGCCCCGCTGAAGAGGACTATCGGCAGCGAATAGAGGCTGAAGGTGAGTCCCACGATCACCGTCGAGCCGCCGAGGGCGGTGACGTAGAGCGACCACATCGAGCCGTAGACTCCCCCCGCGTACTGCCAGGCTGCACCCGCGAGCATTGCCGGCAGCAGGAGCCCGAACATCCGGCGGATGCCGATGATCCCCGGCGGCTGCTCCTGGTGGGCGGCACTCTCGACCGGCCGCAGCTTCGTCGGCAGCCAGGTGAGCAGCAGGGTCGCACCCAGGAGGCAGGTCACAGCAGAGGCGAGGAAGACGTACTGGAGGCTGAAGACGCCGAGCAGACCACCGATCACCGGACCGATGAGGAAGCCCCCGGTGTTCGACGCCTGCCAGTGGCCGAAAACCGCGCCGCGGCGATTCGAAGGGGTGACGTCCGCCAGGAGGGCGCGCGCCGCGGGCTGGTAGAACCCGCCCAGGCCGGCATGGAAGAAGCGGACGGCCGGCAGGAAGTCAACCGGGATGGGGAGCAGGTAGACGAGAAAGAAGAGCCCGTAGAGGGCCATCGTCACGATGACTATCGTCCGGCGGCTGTAATGGTCCGCCAGCCACCCGCCGGGGCCCTGGGCGAGCATGTTTCCGAAAAGCGCGGCGGCTCCGATGATCCCGATCAGGAGAAAGCTTCCGTGGCGGCTGAGCACGAAGAGAGGCAGGATCGGGAAGAAGAGCCCGAGGCCGATGGCCTGGACCGTGTTGCCTCCGAGAAGCGCCGTGGCCTCCCTCGTC
>JAYUBK010000180.1:0-16445 GCA_043740835.1 Chloroflexota bacterium | reverse complement strand
GGCGGGTGCGGGCCAGCCGTTTGAACGGGAAGGCTGGGACCGCCGCCTTGCAATGTTGGCGCAGCCGGCGCCACTTCTCCAGAGTTGGGCGTGGGGCGAGGTCCAGGCTCGGAGCGGGTGGGCGGTGGAGAGGCTCCATGACGAGGGCTGGTTGGCGACCGTCCTTGTAAAGGGCCCCTCCGCCGCCCTCCAGGCCTACTGTCCGCGGGGACCGGTGGCGCCGTCGCGCGCGGCTCTGGAGTCGATCGTGTCCTGGGCCCGCCAGAAGGGTGTGGCCGGACTGCGGGTCGAGCCCGAGACCGGCAGCGAGCTCGACCCGGTTTTCCGCGAACTTGGGTTCAAGCCCACGACCTTCGTGCAGCCCCAGCACACGCTCATCGCTCCATTGGCCTCGGAGGAAGAAATACTCGCCAACTGCAAGCGCGGCACCCGCTACAACATCCGATTCGCGGCGAAAAACGGCGTGACCGTGGAGGTTGGAAAGGACGCCTCCGAGATGGAGCGCCAGGCCCGCGCCAGCGCCGGCCGGCAGGGCATCCGCCTTCCACCCAAGAGCTATTACCAACTTCTCCTCGACACCCTCCCCGACTGCCGTACGTACGTTGCGAAAGTCGACGGCGAGGCCGTCTCCGCCCTCCTCGTCGCCCACCACGACGGACGTGGATACGACCTGTACAGCGGCTCCAACGGTGAGCGCAGGGAGTTGAAACCTGCCTATGCGACCAAGTGGGCCGCGTTGAAGGGAGCGCTTGAGGCCGGTTGCACCGATTACGACCTATGGGGCGTTTCGCCGGGTCCGGACCGTACGCATCCGTGGTACGGACTCTGGGAGTTCAAATCCGGCTTTGGCGGC
This sequence comes from Chloroflexota bacterium, assembly GCA_043740835.1. Classification (GTDB taxonomy): domain Bacteria; phylum Chloroflexota; class Dormibacteria; order Dormibacterales; family Dormibacteraceae; genus JAYUBK01. The sequence goes on along the minus strand of JAYUBK010000180.1, from coordinate 15,592 downwards.
TCATTGGTGCAATACACGGGTTGCTGGGAACTCGTCCTCGATGAGCTGCGACATGGCGTGGGCCAGGCGGCGACGAGCGCGCGGCGCCACCTCGGCAGGCTTCTTCGCAGGGGTGATTGAGATTTGACCTCGCCTCTCACTAGGCTTGCGACAGTGGAAACAGAACCGAGCGGTGACGGGCCGGCGCGTCGGATCCTGATCATCGACGGCGACGCCGGCCTCCGACGCGATCTGCGCCAGAACTGCGAACAGTACGGCTACCAGGTCAGCGAGGCAGAGGGCGCGGCCGCCGGTATCCACGAATTCGAAGAGCGCAAGCCCAACTTGGTTCTTCTCGAGGTCTCGCTTCCCGACGGTTCCGGCTTTGACGTCTGCCGGTCCATCCGCAGGATCGATCCCAAGGCGCCGATCGTCCTGATCTCATCTCGCGGAGAGGAGATCGACGTAGTCGTCGGCCTCGAGATCGGCGCCGATGACTACATGGTCAAGCCACTGCGCATGCGCGAACTACTGGCTCGGGTGGCGGCCCACCTCCGCAAGGCCCGCCTCGAATCCGCCGAAGCGGCGCCGGGTCGACTCGAGTTCAAAGACCTCGCCATCGACATCAACGAGCGCCGCGTCTTCAAGGAGGGCGCCGAGGTCGATCTCACTCACACCGAGTTCGACCTTCTGGCCTATCTCGCGGGCCACGCCGGGAAGGTGATGAGTCGGGAGAAGATCCTGAATCACGTCTGGGGCTACGAGTACCCGATCGAGACCCGCCTCATCGACGTCCACATCCGCAACCTGCGCCGCAAGATCGAGACGAATTCGTCCCGGCCCTACTACATCCTCGCCGTACCGGGGATTGGCTACCGCTTCACCAGCGCCCGCGTCTGAGCCGCCGCCGCGGTTCGCGCGGACGGGAGTGTCACCAACACGGCGGTCGCTCTCACCGGCGAGCGCGACCCCCGATAAGGATCTAACCTTCCATTTCCCCTGATGGCCACCACCGACGTATTGTGCCCGGTCGTCGTCGCGCGAGAGGAGGAGATCTCGGCCCTCGAGGATGCTCTTCTGAGCGCTCTGCGCGGCGACGGGGGCGTCGTCCTGCTGGGCGGCGATGCCGGGATGGGCAAGAGCCGGCTCGCGCGGGAGCTGTCGCAGCGGGCGCTCAGGCTTGGCTGCATCGTGATGACGGGCGCCTGCTCCGAGGCAGATCTTTCGCTCCCTTACCTGCCGTTCCTGGAGGCCGTCGGCAACCATCTCTCGGCGGTCGACCTGGACCGGCTCGGGGCCAGGCTTGGCACGTCAGCGGAGGAGCTCGCCCACCTGTTTCCCCAGCTGGGGAGACCGGCGACAGCCAGCGGCGACCCGATGCAGGGCAAGCTGCGACTTTTCGAGGCGCTCCTCGCGCTGCTCCGCGATGCCGCCGGAACCCAGGGCCTCCTGCTGGTTCTGGAGGACCTTCATTGGGCGGATCCGGCCACCCGTGAGATGCTCGATTACCTGACCCGTCGGCTGCGTTCGACCCCCGTGCTGGTCTTGGCCACCTACCGGACCGATGAGCTTCACCGCAAGCATCCGCTGGTCCCGACGGTGCAGGGATGGAAGCGTTCTGGGCAGGCCTCCGTCATCGAACTTTCGCCGCTCGCCCCGGAGGGGGTCGCCGCGATGGTTCTCGCGATCTTTGACGAGAAGGAGATCAGCGACGAGTTCCGAGACTTCCTGCATGAGCGGTGCGAGGGCAATCCCTTCGTTGTCGAGGAGACGCTCCGGGATGCCCGCGACCGGGGCCACATTTTCCAGACCGCCGAGGGCTGGGACCGCGCCGACATCGCCGAGCTGCGGCTGCGGATTCCGAAAAGCGTCCGCGACACCATCCTTCTCCGCCTCGAGCGACTGGCACCCGGCGAGGTCGAAGTGCTTTCGGCGGCGTCGGTCATCGGCCGCTCGTGCGACCTGTCGACGCTGTGTGCCGTCACCGGTCGCGACGCCGACGCGGTCCTGGCCGCGCTCCAGGAATGTGTACACCAGCAATTGCTGGAGGAGGACGAGCGGTCACTCGGCGCGTTCCGCTTCCGCCACGCGCTGACGCAAGAGGCCGTTTACGAGGACATGGTGGTGCCACGGCGGCAGCAGTTCCACCGCCGCGTGGTCGAGGCTCTCCGGGCGTTGCCCGGCCGGCCGGCGATCGAACTGGCCCACCACATGCTGCTGGCGGGCAACTACGAGGAGGCCGTCGGCATGTGCGTCGCCGCCGCCGAGTCGGCGCTTATCGCTCGAGCCTACCGCGACGCCGCCGATCTGTTCCAGAGGGCAGCGCCGCATGTTGCCGATCCGACCGCGCGCGGACGGCTCCTGGCTCGCGCGGCGGAAGCCTCTTGGAATGACGCCGAACCGGCCGCCGCCCGCCGATTGCTGGAGGAGGCAATCGCGCTTTTGGAAGGGGCCGATGAAGCGGCCGAGGCAGCCCCGTTCAGGGTCCTACTCGGCCGCTGCCATTGGGAGTTGCAGCGCTCGGACCTGGCGCGGGCCGAGTTCGAGCGCGCCCTTCAGATCCTAGAGCCACTCGGACCCGGCGAGGGCCTTGCGGTCGCCCATATCCGTTTGTCGGGGACCTACGCATTCAACGGTGATTACGACTCCGCACGTCGGCATGCGCTGCGGGCGCAGGAAGTGGCGGTCGCCGCCGGTGCGGGGATGGCGGCGGCCTGGTCCCTGAACTACCTCGCTCTGGCCGAGGTCCACTCCGGCGAGCTCACCGCCGGGCTCTCGCATATGGAGGAGTCCTTTGCCGGTGCGATCGCGGGTGATCACGATTTCCAGGCGGGCAATGCGCTGTTCAACGGCTGCTGGGAGGCCGTCCACCTGGGCCTCGGCGCTGTTGCCCGCGGGTGGATCGTCCGCATCCCGCGCATTCGTGGCGGTGCGGACCTGATGTGGGCCCCGTACCTGCGCGGCCTGGTGAGCGCGTACTCGGGGGACGTTGCGAACGCGATCGATCTCGCCCGCGAGGGCCTGAGGCGCTCGATTGAAACGGGCAACGAGAAGCACACCTGGCGCGCACGCGTGCTCCTGGCCCACGCGCTTGCCGAGGCGGACCTCGGGCGCGAGGCGTCCCGAGAACTGCCCCCGCGCTCCACGCGGGTGGACCTCCAGGACGCTGTCTACGACTCTCACGCGCGGATTCGAGGGCGCCTGGCGTTGTCCGACGAACCCGGCGCGATGGAGGAGGCGCGCACAGTTCCGGCCCGCGCGTGCCTTCTGGGCTCGCCCGCCGAGGTCGTGGCCGAGGTCGGATTCCGGGACGGCTCCTGGCTGTCCACATTCCTGGCAGACGTCGTCCCGCCGGGGGAGAACGCCGACTCGCCCCGGGCGTTGCTGGCGCAGGGATGGCTGGCCCTCGCTGAATCACGCCTATCCGATGCACGCGGGCTCTTCTCGCTTGGAATCGAGCTGTTCCGCGCCGGCGGGTTTCTGCTCGACGCCTGGCACGGCTCGCGCGGTCTCGCCCGCGTCCTGGCACTCTCCGGAGAGCGGGTGGAAGCGGAGACCCTGCTGGACGCGGTGATCCTGGAGGCCCGGTCCTCAGGCGCTGGGCTGGCTGCCCGCCTCGCCTTCGAGACCGCGGCCGAGCTCGGGCTTTCGGTTTCGTCCGTGGATTCCCCCTCAGCGCCCGAAGAAACGACGATGCCCACCGGCGAACGCCTGGTGACCGTTCTTTTCGCGGATGTTCGCGGTTACACGACCCTCTCCGGAGTTGCGGCGCCGGCAGACCTGGTGGACCGGGTCGCGTCACTCCAGAGATGGGTTACCCAGGAGGTGCGCCGCCGCCGCGGCCTCGTTGACAAGTTCGCCGGTGACGCTGTAATGGCCACCTTCAACGTGTCCGGAGCATCGGTTGACCACACCCTCCAGGCCCTGAACGTGGCGCTGGCGATTCGCGACAAGGCTGCGCTTTTGCAGATGCCGGTCGGAGTCGGCATTGCGGTCGGCCCGGCGGTGGTCGGTCGGCTGGCGCCCGGAGCGAACATCAGCGTGCTTGGCGAGACCACTAACCTCGCATCCCGCCTGCAATCGGCGGCCGGACCGGGTGAGGTCCTGCTGAGTGCGGAGGCTTACCGGCGGGTCGCCTCGTGGCTCGCCGAGAAGAGGCTTGCGGCCGGCGAGGAAGAGCTGTCGCTGAAGGGCTTCTCTTCGCCAGTCGTTGCCTACCGGCTCGTGGCGCCGGTGCCGACCGGCACCTGAGTTTCAGGTGGGCGCCGGCTCGGAGTGGATTCCCAGCAACTCTTCGTAAAGCCCGGTCAGCGCGTCGAGATTGCTCTCCAGTGAAAAGCGCTCGACAACCCTTTGCCGCGCCAGTAGGCCCAGCTCGCGGGAGAGGAAGGGCAGGTCGATGAGGTGTCGGATGGCCATCTGCAATTCGACCTCGAGGTTGCCCGGATCGATGACGATGCCGGCACCACGGAGAGCCTCGCCGTCGCTTCCCACATCAGTTGCAACCGTTGCGACACCACACGCCATGGCTTCCAGCATCGATAGGGACAATCCCTCCACGGTGGAAGGCAAAAAGAAGGCCTCGGCTGCCCGAAGGATCGAGATGCGCTCCTCCGCCTCGCTGATGTGGCCGGTGAAGATGATTCGGGAGTCCCTGTAGAAGCGTTCGAGCCGACGCTTCGCGGTTCCGGTGCCCATCACCACCAGCTTCGTGCGTTGAGGCGGAGCGGCTCTTAGAAATGCCTCCAGGAGGACGTCGACGTTCTTCTCGGAGTCGACGCGGCCCATGTACAGGAAGATCTTGTCGGCGTCGAAACGGCGAAGTGCTTCTGATGGCCCCGGTGTGTAGGCGTCAATGTCGACGCCGTTCGGAAGGATGCGGAGTACGTGTTCCGGCACCCCGAGGTTGATGAGGATGTCCCGCTGGGCGGGACCGAAGACGATGACCCTTTCGCAGCGGGCCAGGGTCGGCGAGTAGAGGCGGTACATGGAACTCGTGATGCCGCCCCAGAGGCTCCGCCGCTGGTCGAAGGCGACGTGGAAGGTGGCAACGAGCGGGATGCCCAGTTCGCGAGTGAGCTTGGGCAGATCGAAGTCCATGCTCGAGAACCAGAAGGAGGCGTGGACGAGATCGAAGTCTCGTTTCTGAAGCCTGTCGATCAGCTTCTCCTTGGCTGTCGGTGGTGAGAAGACGAGTGGCTTCATCAGCTTTACCGACGCCAGGGAAACCGATTCCTGGTCCTCCTCCCGGCCCGGGATCGGGCCATCGCCCTCTCCTTCGTCGTGGTGGAAGAAGGTGACATGCAGCCCGCGGCGGCGCAGGCCGGCCGTGATCTCCTGCGAATACGTCGCCATGCCGCCCCCGAGCTTGGCCGACTTGTGGCCCAACCAGGCGATCCGAAGGCGCCGACTCACTGCTGCACCACATCAAGTATGTCGGCCGAACCTGCAACGAAATGCACTCGGTTCTGGGCGGTCCCTTTTGCCGGCCGGTGCTGTGGGTATGCTGGCCCAGATGAGGCTCTCGGAGCTTGCGGCCGGAGTGCCGGGAGCTGTAGTCGAGGCGGGTGGGGACACCGAGATCGAGGCCATCGCCTACGACTCGCGCAAGGTGGGCCCGGGAACGCTCTTCGTTGCCATCAGGGGCATCAAGGTCGACGGACATTCCTTCGCCTCCGAGGTTGCCGCCCGCGGCGCGGCCCTGGCCGTCGAACGAACGGTGCGGGTGCCCGAGGGCACGCCACTGCTCCGATTGCCGTCGACAAGAATCGGCCTTGCCGAGCTGGCTGCGACCTTCCATGGCCGGCCGGCACGCAAGCTCAGGGTCGCGGGCGTCACCGGGACCGATGGAAAGACGACGGCAACGCACATGACTGCTCACGTGCTCGAGGCGTGCGGAATCGCGTCGGGCGCGCTCAGCACCGTGTCGTTCAAGGTCGGTTCCGAAACCATCTTCAACGAGACTGGCCAGACCACGATCGAGTCTCTTGAATTGCAGGCCTGGCTGGCTCGGATGGTCGACCTCGGAGTTCGCGACGTCGTCATTGAGACGACCTCCCATGCCTTGATCCAAGAGCGCGTGGCCGCCTGCGACTTCGACGTGGCCGCATTCACCAACGTCGGGCGCGACCACCTCGACTACCACGCGACCTGGGAGGACTACCTGGCTGCCAAGGCCCGGCTCATCGACGCCTGCGGCGCCGGTGCTCCAAAGGGAATCCCGAAGACGGCGGTCCTGAACATGGATGACGCCGGCTACGAACACCTGCTGGCTCGTCCGATCGAGCGTCGCCTCACCTATTCGCTGCTGAAAGAGGCCGACATCGTTGCCGAGGATGTCCAGACCGAGGCGGCGGGCAGCAGCTACAGGCTTCGCGCCCTCGGCACGGAGGCGACAGTGCGGCTCCAGTTGCCGGCGCGCTTCAATGTCTACAACTCACTCTGCGCCACCGGTATTGCGCTCGCCTTCGGTTGCGAGCTCGAAGCGGTCGCGGCCGGACTGTCGAGCTTTCACGGCGTTCCCGGCCGGCTGCAGCGCGTCGAAGGCGGCCAAGCCTTCGCGGTCTACGTCGACTTCGCTCACTCCGCCGGTGCCCTGACCAGCGCCCTCGCCGAGCTCAGGACGTTGACCACCGGCAGACTCCTGGTCGTCTTTGGCAGCACGGGCCGCAGCGACCACGACCGACCGGGCATGGGTCAGGCCGCCGCCGCCGGCTCCGACTACTTCATCATCACCACCGACGACCCCGTGGACGAGGATCCCGGTGAGATCGCCCGCCAGGTCGCCGAGGGCGCTCACGGGCTTGCGCCGGGTCGGGACTACGACGTCGTGCTCGACCGCCGGGCGGCCATCCGCCAGGTCATCGCCATGGCGCGGGCAGGAGACGTGATCCTCCTTGCCGGCAAGGGCCATGAAAGGACAATGCTCACCGCCCGCGGCAGGGAGCCGTGGGACGAGACCGCCGAGGCCGAGGCGGCCATCCGGGAAGTCCTCAGCGTTTAGTTGGACCCGGCGTCTTCCTGTCCGGCGGCTTGGTCCCGGTCAGGACCTGATAGCGGCGCCGCCAGTAGTTGGCGCGGCGCCGGAATCGGTCTCGCTCCGCGCGCATGACGACAAGGTCGGTGCTCTCGACCTCGATTCGGGCCGAGTCGGACATCGACACCGCCTCGAGGACGATGATGTCGATTGCCCGGTCCTTGAATTGGATCAGTTCGCGGTAGACGCCCGCCCAGTGCAGGGCATCATCCGGATGGCGGCTGCCGAGCCTCTCGCCGGGCAGGACGCGATCCGGCGCGACAGCCTTATGGGCGGCGGTTTCGGCGCGGGCCTCATCCGCCGCGTCGCCCGTCGCCTGTACCGCGCTCCCCCCTCCGACCATCCGTACGATCTCGACCACGTCCCCGCCGCGCAGAACGGCCACCGGTAACTCCGAACGCTCCAGGATCCTGTCGTTCAACTCGACGGCGACCGCCCGAGAATCGACGCCGAGCCCACCAAGATAGTCGGGAAGAGGTGTGGGCCCGGCCAGCTCGACGTCGCGGCCGTTGATCCGAAGGGTGATGGTCATCTGTACATCCTGATGGCAGCGTGGCCCGCTGCGCCGACTTCCAGGCAGGCATCCGCAGTTTCACGGTCCAGGCCGCCGATGGCGATGACAGGGATCGTCACCGCGGCGCAGACCGCCGCCAGCGCCCCCATGCCCGCGCCCGGTCTGCCGGGGTGGGTCGGGGTGCTGAATACCGGACCAAACACCAGGTGGGAGGCGCCGGCGTTGGCTGCCGCGACCGCCCCGGCCAGGTCATGGACTGAGCGACCCACGAAGGCGCCGGCGCCGAGCAGCTTCCGGGCAGCGCTCACCGGGAGGTCGTCCTCGGGCAGATTCACGCCGGCGGCGCCCGCTGCCAGGGCGACGTCGACTCGACGGCTCACGACCACGGGGAGTCCGGATTCGGCGACCAGGCGTGACGCGGCGGCCTCAAGCGAGCGAGTCGTCAGGCCCGGCGCGCGGAGCTGCAGCATCGTCGCGCCGCGGGTCCGGGCGGCGAGCCCGGCTTCAACTCCGCCGACGATGGCCATCGCGACGGGCGGAGTCAGGAAGTTCTCGATATACCCGCCGCGGGCGAGCTGGGACTGGCCTCGTCCCGGCGGGTCATTCGACCGGCCAGGAACGCTTTCCGGCCGGCGTCGACGCCAAACCGGAGCGCCTCGGCCATCAGCGCGGGCCGGTCGGCCGCGGCGACGGCGCTGTTGACGAGGACCGCAGCCGCTCCGAGCTCCATTGCCAGAGAGGCGTCGGAGGGGACTCCAATGCCGGCGTCCACGACCACCGGGATCCGGGCGTTTTCGATGATGAGGCGGATCTGGGAGAGAGTCTGCAGGCCCTGGCCCGATCCGATCGGCGAGCCAAGTGGCATGACGGTCACCGTCCCGATCTCCTCCAGCTTCCGTGCCAGGATCGGGTCCGCGTTGATGTAGGGCAGCACCGCGAAGTTTTCCTTGACCAGGATCCGCGCCGCCTTGAGCGTCTCCTCCCCGTCCGGCAAGAGGTAACGAGGGTCGGGAATCACCTCCAGCTTCACCCAGTCCGAAAGGCCCAGCGAGCGGGCGAGGCGCGCGATCCGCACCGCCTCGTCGGCCGTCTGGCAGCCGGCGGTATTGGGGAGAATCCGGTACCGCTTCCAGTCGATGATGTCGAGAATCGTCTTCTTCCTGGGATCGTCGAGGTCGAGGCGGCGGAGGGCGACGGTCACCAGTTCGCAGCCGGAGGCATCAAGAGCCGCGAGCATGTCCTCGTCCGTCCGGTACTTACCGGTCCCCAGGAAAAGGCGGGAGCGCAGCTCCTGCCCCGCGACGACCAAGAGGTCGTCGGTGAGCGTCTGCATGGCTGGCCAAGCTTACCCACCCAGCGGTTTGCGCTTCGGGACTCCCGGTCGGCGAGGATATTCGGGCGGGGTCGGGCGGACCTTTCGCACGATGACGACCTGGCCCCGGTCGCGCAGCCTGGAAGGAGCGGATGCGATCTCCACCAACTCGCCACCAAGAAGCTCAATCGCCTTCGCCGCCGCTTCGACCTCGTCTTCCGCGCCGGCCTTCATCGCAAGCAACCGGCCGCCGACCCTGACAAAAGGAAGGCAGAGCTCGACGAGGACCGGCATCGGCGCCAGGGCCCTGGCGGTGGCGAGGTCGAAGGAGTCCCTGAGACCCTCCCGGCGGCCGGCCGTCTCCGCGCGCTCTCGAATGACGCTCACTCCCTCGAGGTGGAGCCGGGCAGCTGCCTGAACGAGGAAGGCGGCCTTACCCTGATCGGCCTCGAGGAGCGCGACGACCAATCCCGGCCTGGCCAGCTTGAGCGGCAGACCGGGCAGGCCGCCTCCGCTTCCGACGTCTATCAGAGTTCGTGCCTCGCCGAGAAAATCGACCAGGACGAGGCAGTCCGCGATCAGCTCGGGGTCCGGCCGGCCGATCAGTCCCGGCCAGGCGGAGATCAGGTTGAATAGAATCTCATCCATGCCGATCTACGAGTATCGATGTGAAGCGTGCCAGGGCAAGTTCGACGTTCTCACGTCTTTTGCCAATCGTGAAGGCAAGCAGGTCTGCCCGAGTTGCGAATCGATGAAGACGAACGTTCTCGTCTCCTCCTTCGCGGCCTTCGGCGGAACCGATTCCTCTCCGGTGAGCCTCGGCGGCGGCGGCGGTTGCGGCCCCGGCTGCTGCGGCGGCGCCTGCGGCTCCAACAACTAGCTCACCAACTCCTTGCTTCTCCCGATCACGTACCGGGTGAACGCCCGTGGCCGGGCCGAGGTTGGCGGCTGCGACCTCGTGGAGCTCGCCGAAAAGCACGGCACCCCGCTCTACCTCTACGACGAGGTCACCGTCCGCCAGCGAGCGGCCGAGTTCGTCAGCGCCATGGGCGGACAGGGGTCCGTTCTCTACTCCGCGAAGGCGTTCTTCAGTCCGGCCTTCCTGCGGATCGTGGCGGAGGAGGGCATGGGCCTGGACGTGGTCTCGGCCGGCGAGCTGAAGGCGGCGCAGCTGGCCGGGGTCGCCGGCGAGAGGATCTATTTCCTGGGCAACAACAAGAGCGCCGAGGAGCTCGATGCCGCCTACCGAGCGGGTTGCACCCTCGTCATCGACGGGGCCTACGAGTTCGACCTGCTGCGCCGCGTGGTGCCTGGGGGCCAGAAGATGCGTGCCGAGTTGCGCATCTCGCCAGGGATCAAGCCCGACACCCACGACTTCATCTCGACCGGCCAGCTCGACTCCAAGTTCGGCTTCTCGATCGAGAACGGCCAGGCTCGGGCAGCGATCGAACAGGCACTGGGGCATCCGTCCATCGAGCTGGTCGGCCTCCACTCGCACATCGGCTCACAGATCTTCGACCTTCGCGGCCACGTGGCGGCGATGGAGGTTATGCTCGACCTCCTGGGCGAGCTGAAGCGCGACCTCCGCTTCGAGCCTCGCCATCTCGGAGCCGGCGGCGGGCTCGGGATCGCCTACACGCGCAACGACGACCCGCCCACGCCCCGCGCCTTCGTCGAGACGATCCTGGGCGCACTCGAGTCCGGCACCGGCCGTCGCGGCCTGCGCATGCCGGAGCTTGTCGTCGAGCCCGGCCGCTCCGTCGCCGGGCCGGCGGGCATGACCGTCTACCGCGTTGGCTCGATAAAGGACATCCCCGGTGTCCGCCGCTACGTCGCAATCGACGGCGGCATGGGCGACAACATCCGGCCCAAGCTTTACGGAGCCCGCTACGAGGCCATCAAGGTCTCCGATCCGGAGGGAACGCCCTCGCAGCGCGTCACCATCGCCGGCAAGTACTGCGAGTCAACGGACATTCTCATCTCCGATATCGACCTCCCCGCCCTCGAATCGGGCGATCTTCTCTGCATCCCTGCGACCGGCGCCTACTGCTTCTCGATGTCGAGCAATTACAACGGCATGCCGCGGCCGGAGGTCGTCCTCGTCAGGGACGGTAAATCGCGCGTCATTCGCCGCCGCGAAACCATCGAAGACCTCATGGCTGCCGAGGTTCTTTAGCCGCTGTCCGCTAGCGGACGATCGTGGTCGGCTCGTCCTTGCAGTTGACCCCCGGCGCGGGCCCGTTACAAACGCGCAGCGTGGCGCTGCCCGCCGCGACGCTCCCTGGCAGGGTGCCCTGGTAAGTGAAGCTCCCGTTGGGGAGCGAGTCCGTCTCGCCGACGCCGTGGGAAACGGCTGCCTGGACGAGGGTGATGATTATCTTCCCGGACGCGAATCCAGTGCCGTCGACCCTGATGCCGCCTCCGATTCGCAGGGGAGTCGGTGCCGATGAAAACGCCGGATTGATCACGGCCGTGGGGCTCGCGACCGGGCTCCGCGAGGGAGACGGGGTCGGCCGTGGGATGGGGCGTGCAGTGACGGTCACGGAGTTGCTCGTACAGATCCCCTTGGAGTCGCAGGCCTGGATCTGGTGCGAACCGGCGCCGACCGCAAGCGGGATGTCGACATCCGTCGTGAAGCTGCCCGTGCTGTCGGCCGTGGGGGACGCGAGCAGGCGTGGGGTGTCGCTGGCGATGAAGATGTTCACCAACTCCCCGGCTTGATAGCCCCTCCCGCTCACAGTCAAGCTTCCGCCCGTTTCGACGCTGGACGCTGAAAGAGAGACGGTGGCCCTTTTGGCCAGGGCATTGAGCCCGGCGGCGCCGACGACGACGAGAATGAGAACCAGGGCCGCGCTCACCACGTACCAGCGGCGCCGCCGCCGGGCCGGGCGCGGTACTGCCGCGGCAGCCGGAGTGGCGTCGGGGGCAGGCGCCGAAGGCACGACCCGAGCGGCCGGGGCCACTGTCGCGACGCGCGCAGTGTCCTCGACGCTGACCTCTTCGCCCTTGAGCGCGGCGCGGAGGCCGGCGACCATCGCAGTGCAGCTGTGCCAGCGTTCTTCGGGATTCTTGGCAAGGCCGCGCGCGAGGACGGCATCGACCTCGGGGGTGAGCTCGGCGTTGCGCGTGCTTGCCCGTGGCGCCACCCGGTGCACGTGGGCGTAGAGCAGCTCGAGCATGCCCTCGCCTTCGAATGGGATCCGACCCGTCAGGTACTCGTAGGCCATCGTCGTGAACGCATAGACGTCCGCGGCAGGCCCGACCGTGCTTCCGGTCACCTGCTCAGGCGCCATGTAGGCCGGCGTGCCGGTCGTCGTGCCGCTCATCGTCTTGACTGAGATCGATTGCATCAATTTGGCCAGGCCGAAGTCGGCCAGGATCGCAGACCCGTTGCGATCGATGAGGACGTTGGCCGGCTTGACGTCGCGGTGGACGATCCCATTGGCGTGGGCGTAGTCGAGGGCTGCGGCGATCTCCCCGAGTCGGTCCAGTGCCTCGTCTCGCGTGAGCCGGACTCCTCTTTTGGCGAGGTCCGCAAGGGAACCGCCCGGCATGTACTCGACGATCATGTACGGGGACCCTTCGTATTCGCCGAAGTCGTAGACGTGGAGGATGTTGGGGTGCCGCATGACGGCGATCGCCTGGGCTTCGCGCTGGAAGCGGGCGCTCGTCTCGGCATCCGGGTCGAGGCCCAGGAGGACTTTCACCGCGGCGGTGCGGGCAAGCCCGGGATGGAACGCCTTGTAGACGGTCCCCATTGCACCCTGGCCGAGGAATTCCTGCACCTCGTATGCACCAAGCCTGGTTCCCGCCTGGATTGGCATCGGTGGCAGGTTACCCGCGGCCCACGGGAGCGGCAAGCCCCGCTGTCATTTCTTCACAGAGCCGGGAGACAGGTCGACTTTCCAGCCGCCAGGTGATCCGTGCCTCGTCGCGACGATTCCCGCGAGAATGGAGAGGGCGATCTCGGGCGCTGAGCGAGCGCCTATGTCGAGTCCGACCGGGCTCTGGATTGCTGCGACCAGGCTGGCTGGGATGCCACGGCTTCGTAGCTCCTCGAGGTGATGGCCGGTGTGCCGGCGGCTGCCCATCACACCGACAAAGCGTGGCCCATGACGCAGCACGACCGTCAGCTCGTCGACCAGGCCGAGCGCGTCATGGTCAGTGTGTACCGCGTAGATTTCGCGCCCGATCAAGGCGTCATCGGCAGCTTTGCTCGAGGTCGCAAAGCCAAGCTCGGCGGCCCAGGCCAGGATCACTTGGGCAACCGGCGTCGCACCCAGCACCACGAGCAGTGGCCTGGCGGCATAGGGCTCGAGATACACGTCGATTGTCCCGAGGTCGTGCGTATATGTACGCAGCGCGGGCTCGCCCGAGGCCAGGATGGCAGGGCCGTCCCGTCGGGCCGCGGAGTCGAACTCCGAGCACCCCAGCGTGCCTGCGAGCGCCTGTCCGGAGGCGTCCACGAGGACTTTCTCCCCGGGTCGGGAGGGTGGCTTTCCGCCGACGCTGACGACTGTCGCCAACACAATGGCCTCGCCCGCGTCGCGTCGCCTGACGAGCTCGCTCTCGACATCGGTCATGCCCGCGCCACCTGGAGGCGACGGGTCACTGCCTGTACGGCAGCGATCGCCCGGCCGATTTCCTCCGGCCCCGTTGCTGGGCCGACGGTCAGGCGGAGGCCCGAAAGGGAGTCGTCGAGGGTCAAACCCATCGCCAGCAGCACGTGTGAGGGGTCGAGGGAGCCGCTGGCGCACACCGAGCCGCTCGACGCCGCGACGCCCGCGAGATCAAGGCCGAGCAGGAGATCCTCCCCGCGCAGGCCCGGGAAAATCGCGGAGGCGTGATTGGGCAGCCTGTCAACGGACCCGGTGAGAATTCCGCCCGCCGCCACCAGCGCATCCCGAAGGCGGGCTGCGAAGAGCGCCGCGTTCGTCGCCCACAGGGAACGCTCACGGGCGCAGGCAGCGAGTGCGACGGCGACCGCCGTCGCGGAGCGAAGGTCCTCCCAGCCCGGGCGCAGTCCCCGCTCCTGAGGCCCGCCCTCGAATAGCGGGTCAAGGCGGACGCCTTCGCGCACGTAGAGCAGGCCTCCCGAGCCGGCGCCCAGTTTGTGGCCGCTGAAGGAGGCCAGGTCGACGGAGCCGAGGTCGACCTCCAGCCACTGGGGGCCCTGGCAGCAGTCGACATGGAGGAGCGTCCCCCGCGCAGCGAAGGAGATCTGTGCGAGCGGCTGGATGGTTCCCACCTCGTTGTTCGCGAGCGCCGTCGACACCAACCCGACCGACTCCGGAAAGGTGCCCACAACGGCGGCCCCGCAGCGGTCAACAGGAAGGATCGTCACCGCGTGGCCCTCCAGGTGCAGCCTGCGCAGGCAACCGAGAACGGACTGGTGCTCGCCGGCCCAGCTCACGATCTCCGCGGTCGGGGCCAGGCGCCTCCCGGCGCCCAACAGGGCAAGCCCGACGGCCTCCGTTCCCGAAGATGTAAAAACGATCTCGGACGCCTTGACTCCAAGGGCCGCCGCGGCGAGATCGCGCGCCCTGTCGAGAGCGGCTCGGGCGCGGCGACCTTCGGCGTGGGGGCTGGAGGGGTTCCCCGCGGGCAGGCCGGCGAGCGCGGTCGCAACCTCGGCGAGCTGGGGAGCCCCGGCCGCGAAGTCGAGGCGGGAGCGTTCGAGGTCAGCGATGTGGAGTCTTGAGGAGCTTGTCGAAGGTGCCCTGGAAGTCCTTCAGGAGCAGGTGCACCTCGAGCACCTCGTCCGCCTCGATCGGGTCAGCCGCCCGTGTCCCTGGACCCTCGGCGGTCAGCATCTCCTCGTCCGCGAGCTTCTCGTCCGCGAGCTCCTGGTCGTCTTCAGGAAGCGCCTCGTCCAGTGTGCCCTCATTCAATACATTCTGGATCGCGAGGACCACGACCTGCGAGACGCGGCACGCGGCGCAGGTCACCTGTACGGTGAACCGCTCGTCCTGGTGGTTAAGTATCCGGACCTCGCAGCCGCGCAGGTTACGGCCGCAAACGGGGCAGTTGTAGTAACTGGCCCGATCTCGGATGAATTCGATGCTGCTCATCCCGGGAGATCCATTATGCCCCCGCCGGGCGCCTGCCAGACTAGTGTCGGCGTGAGGGAGATATTGGCCCGGCTCAGAGCCGGTGAGATCACTGTCGACGAGGCCGCGGCCGAGCTTCGCCACACCCAGCTGGTCGAGTTGGGGGGCCGAGCGCGGATGGACCTTGGGCGGACCGCCCGCCGTGGCCTGCCGGAGGTGATCCTGGCCGCCGGGAAACCCCCCGAGGCAGCGGCCGGCCTTGCCGTCGCACTGGCCAATAAGCAGGGACAGGGACTCGTAAGCCGGCTCACGGACGCCCACTGGGACGCGCTCGAAAGGGCAGCCGGAAGCCTCGAGATCGATCGTTATACGGGCTCGGCACGGGTCAGGCGTGCAGGCTTCGC
The DNA here is from genome assembly GCA_043740835.1 of Chloroflexota bacterium. Taxonomy (GTDB): domain Bacteria; phylum Chloroflexota; class Dormibacteria; order Dormibacterales; family Dormibacteraceae; genus JAYUBK01. Next base: position 297 of record JAYUBK010000180.1, on the reverse strand, counting down.
CGTCGAGCCGAGTGGCGGCAGGGCGGCTCTGATCACGGCCGGGACGTCGGACCTACCCGTCGTCGACGAGGCGCGGATGCTTCTCGAAGCCACCGGCGTTGAGGTCAGGCTCGTGTTCGACGTCGGCGTCGCGGGCCTCCACCGCCTCCTTGAGCCGCTCGCGGACCTGATTGCCTGGAGCCCGGACGTCATCGTCGTCGCGGCCGGAATGGACGGCGTCCTGCCGGGAATCGTCGCCGGCCTCGTCGACATCCCGGTCATCGGGGTGCCCGTCAGCACCGGCTACGGTATGGGCGG
>JAYUBK010000179.1:0-16449 GCA_043740835.1 Chloroflexota bacterium | reverse complement strand
CCGCACGCAACGGCTCGTCGGCGGTGACGATGAACGACTTCTCGGAGGCCCTCCAGAAGACGATGCTGGGTAGCGAGAGGAACATTCTGCTGACACCGCAGGATCGGGAGCGGATCGCGTACCACGAGTCCGGACATGCGCTACTCGGTCTGCTCGTTCCAGGGGCGGACCCCGTACGGCGCGTCACCATCATTCCTCGCGGCCAATCGTTGGGAGTGACCATCTCGAGCCCCACGGACGATCGCTTCAATTACGGAGAAGACTATTTGCGGGCCCGCATCACCGGCGCCCTCGGCGGGCGCGCCGCCGAGGCCCTGCTCTATGGCGTCGTCACGACCGGCGCTGAAAACGACCTCCTCCAGGTGACCCGGCTTGCACATGAGATGGTCGTCAGGTGGGGCATGAGCGCGGCCGTCGGGCCCCTCAATTACGCGAGTGAGAACGATGGCGCATTCGGCATGCAGCGCCCCTACAGCGAGGAGACCGCCAAGCTCATCGACTCCGAGGTGCGGCGCATCGCCGAGGAGTGCCTGGCCGAGGCCAGTCGCATACTCCGCGACCACCGCGCTCAGCTCGACGCCCTGGCCCAGGCTCTTCTCCATCACGACTCCCTGGACGAAAGGGAGATCCTCGAGGTCACAGGGGTCAAGCCGCAGAACCCGATCGTGCTGGCGACCGATCCGCCGCAGGCGAGCGCCGCCGGCTAATCGCCTCAGCCGGAGCGGTTGACAAGGTAAATCCCGGCAGCAACTCCGAGTGTCCCGAGGAAGTCGAGCGGGTGGAGGGGTTCGGCGAGCAGCAGGGCTCCCAGGAAAAGCCCGAAAATCGGGTTCAGGAAGAAGTAGGAGGTGGCCCGGGCCGCGTCTCCATTGCGCAGGAGCAGGAACCAGATCGTCATCGCGCCCAGCGACACGACGACGATGAGGTAACCGATGGCAGCGAGTACGGCCGGGGTCAGGTGGACCTGCGCCACCGGCTCGATAAGAAGGCTCGGGATCAGCAGCGCCAGCCCTGCGGCGCCGAGCTGAACGCCATTGAGGATAGTGAGGTCTTCGCCCGGCTGCCAACGCTTGAAGAGGATCGTCCCGCCGACAAGAAAAGCGTTGGCGACGAGGATCAGGAACATCGAAAACGGCCTGTCGGCCGCGCCAGTTCGTGAGTACATGACAATGACCACGCTGATGAACGCTAGGACCAGGCCTCCGACGCGGAGGCGGCTCAGCGACTCCCGGAGGAGAAGTGGCGCAACAAGCGCCAGCATGAGGGGATTGGTGCTGGCGAGGACAGCTCCCATCCCTCCCGAAACGTGCTCGAGGGCGATCACCGAAATCCCGAGGTAGGCGCCGTAGTTGAAAAGCCCGAGAACGGCGAGTTTGGCCCAGGCGGCCGAAGTTTTCGGCAGGCTGTGGCCCAAAAGCAAGCCGGCGACGACAAGCACGCTGCCTGCGATAAGGAAGCGCGACCACATCAGGAAGAGAGGCGGCGAGGCGGTGAGACCGACCTTCACGGCCATGAACGCCGACGCCCAGAGCAGAGAGAAGAGGATCGCGAGGGGCGCGTAAAAGCGGCCCAGGCCCCGTCGGGGTGAAATCGCCGCAGTGATGATCAAAGGCTCCAGGTGGATTGAACCACCCACCGGTGAGCCCTATTTCCGCGTTCGGGTCCCGAGACTGCTGTTAAGGCGAGGCCTCAGTCCGCGCGGCGCAATCATCTCAGGCACGCACAGCGATCGCCGCCGACGGTCACCCCTTGACGTAGGCCAGCTTCTCGGCAACCTTGCCGTCCCGCACTCGGAAGAGGTCGACACCGCGCACGTGACCTTCACCGCCTCCCCAGGAAAATCGCCAGCGTGCCACCACGCGATCGCCAAGGGCGAAGATCTCCTCTGTTTCGAATCGTGGCTGATCGGTGGTAGCGAAGAACTCCTCCCAGAAGATCCGAACCTCCTGCTGGCCTCGAAGCAGCCGGCCATCGGGGGCCGGGTTCGTATTGTCGAAGATGCAGTCCTCGGTCATGAGGGCCATCACCGCGGGCACGTCCCCCCGGGCAAACGCGCGGTTGAACTCCGTAACCACCGCGAGGGGGTCGGCCGCTGCCGGACTCGACTCGCGCGTCCATTCCCCGACGAGGGCGGCGATGTGCGTCACGTGCTCTTCGTAGTGGCCGGTCAGCCACCCCAGCACGTCGGCGGCGCTGGTGGGATGCGGCTCAGAGGCGTCGCCGAACAGTACCGGTGCCTTTCGGCTCCAATCGCTGCCAAGCGCTTCGACCTTCGCTGCGACGATCCCGTGCAGGCGCCTCGTGGCTGCGACTTCGGCGCTCCCCAGGTCCGTGGTGAGCGGACTCTTCGCCCGCAGGATTGCACGCTCCTCCAACCCTGCGGGATCCTGCGGCCGGCACTCCGCGAAGTCCGCGGCGACAATGGCGTCCAGCACACCCGCGTAGTGCTCCAAAACGAAGTTGACGTGCACGGCCAGGCCTCCCAGCGAGTAGTCGTCACCCGGCTTCAGATAATTGACACTCTCCGCCGGGACGGCGGTCAACTTGTCCAGGAACAGGGTCCGGCCCTTGTTAAAGGCCGCCAGGGCGTCATGAGCGCTGATCGTCTGCATCGCAACCTCGATCTGAGTGGTTGACTCCGTCAGTCGCTATTCGATCTACTCGTAAGTAGGTTGTCAAGAGCAGGCCGTGCAAGTTCAACTCGCTGAGTGCCTGGTTCAGTAGAGGTGCTTCATCGGCTTCCTCCGTCGCCACACCCAGCGGGTCGGCGAGGCGCCGACCGTGCTCGGTGCCGCACGAACGGGCGTGACGATCGAGACCGACCGAGGTGCGGCAGATCACGATGTGATCCAGGTGCTGTCGCTCACCCGCCGGTCAAGCCCGGCCACCCGTCCGGCTCGCTGACCGATAATCCACTGACAATGGAGAGGTCTCCCGTACCTGCGTCCGCCCCTTCGACGCTGTCCCCTGACGGCCAGTTCTTCTGGGACGGCCGCCAGTGGGTGCCCACCGTCACGGGGGACGGGCGCTGGCACTGGAACGGAGCCGGGTGGGAACCGATGGCCGCGATCGATCCAGGCAACCCGCAGGCTCTTGTGCAGACACTGCTGATCCAGGCTGATGAGACGTATGCCCGGGCCGGGGCGTTGCTCGCCGCCCGACGCGGGGAGTGGACTGTCGATCCTGCAGCGCAGGGCCTCCTCGCAAGGGCCGACGAGCTGGCCGGAGCCGTCCAGGTCGACAATGCCCAGCTGACGACGATGAATCAGCAGAACGTCATCAACCGAGCGCTGGCGAGCAACGATCGCAAGCGCATCGAGACCGACCTGGGGCAGGCCGCGGCCGCCCTCCGCGCGGTGATCGTCCAGATTGGCCGCGGCGCGCCTTCGACGACCTTTCCAGACGGCGACCTCCTTCTGTCGGCCGCCCGCAACACCGAAGCCCAGGCAGCCGCCATCGACGAGGCGCTGGCCGCGCAACAGCAGGTGGAGGCCGCCTATGTGGCTCGGCTGACGGGCGCTCAGCAGCAGTTGCAGCAGGCGGAGAGCGCACGCGGTTCGGCGTTGGCGAGGGCCGGCGAATCTGTGCAGGCGGCCCAGCATGCGCACGACGAGGCGGTCGCGGTGGCTCGAGCCCACGTCGGAGAGCTGCGCATGCCCGGCTCGGGCGCAGGCGTCAGTGCCTTTGCCAACGCGGCCGCCTATGAAAATCACATCCAGACAATCGACGGACGCGGGCTGATGGACGGCTGCGAGGTCTTCGTCGGAACTGCCGGCGAACTCTGGACGCACCATGCCGATCTGGCGGCGGAGGCGATGGCCCTGAGCAGCGCGGGCGCCGCAGCGTTCCACGAGGCCGAGACGCAAAAGTCCGGGGCTGGTTTCCTCCTCATCGGCGCCAGGGGCCTCCGCAGCATCGTTGCCGTGCCCGCGGGACAGGAGCAGGCCGCGGCCGACTTCGCGGCCAGGGTAACTGAGGCCGCGAGGGCAGCCGGCGCCTCCGCGTCTGGTCGCCGGGCCGAGGAGCAGGCGGCCCAGGCCCTCTTGGACACGGTGACCGCAGACAGGACGGCAAGCGGAGCCGCCGAAAGCGAGCGGAAAAGAGTCGAGGCAGACCCCGAATTGCTCCGAGGGATTGTGTCGGCCAAAGCGGCCGTTGCCGCCGCGCTGGCGAACACCGCCGAGGTGGAAGCCGCACGCGGGCGGCCGTCGGCTCTGGTTGCGGCCGCGGTCACTCCGCCCGCGCCGCTGGGAGCCGGGACCGGTGTCTAGTCGCTAGACCCGGGCCCGGCGTCGATCGATGGGCCTCAGCCCTTGGCTCCGCTGTTGCGGGCGGTCTTGGAAACGGCCTGGGTCGGCGCCTTGGCCGCGGCCTTGGCGTTCTTTTCCACGCGCTTCTCTTTGAGCGATTTGGCGGGTGCCTTCTTCTGCTTGGCCATGGTTCTCTCGCTTTCCTCCTGAAACCGGTGCGCGGTTGGTGTTCCGCGTTTGCTGTTGGGGCGGCGGGTTGCCCGCCATTTTAGGGCGGGACGGGCAGTCGGGAACCGTGAGCGCTCGCCTATTGGAGGGAATTGCTTGATCCCGCAAGGATGTTTGACCACCTGCGGCCGGGGAAAACTTTGGTCAACGCCCCGCCGCCGCCGGGCATGAACTGAAAAAAGAAACCACGAACCCAATAAGAAACCACGAGCCTAATAAGAAACAAGGAAGGGAACCCGATGTCTGAGAACTCCGAACTGCTGCCCGTCCTGCCCTTGACGAATGGGGTCGTGCTGCCGCACATGAGCGCGACGATCCAGCTCGACTCCGATGAAGCGTCCGCCGCCGTCCAGGCGTCTGACTCCGTCCGCCGCAAGGTCATCCTGCTGCCAAAGGTTGGTACGCGCTACGCCGAGCTCGGCACGGTGGCCAAGATCGAGGAGACCGGCAAGCTCCCGGGCGGCGAGGATGTCGTCGTTCTCCAGGGCCGCAATCGCGTACGAATCATCAACGTCAACACCGACCCCGCGACGGGCGCTTTGATGGCGGAGTTCGAGCCGGCCCCGGACCTCAATGAATCGACCGACCGCGCAAAGGAACTGGCTCGCGAGTACCGGGCGATCATCGAGAACATCCTCGAGTTGCGCGGCGCCCGCGCCATCGCTCAGATGCTGCGTGGGATCGAGAACCTTGGCCACCTGGCAGACATGGGAGGCTACGCACCCGATTACACCCAGGACCAGAAGGTCTTCCTGCTCGAAACATCTGACGTCGAGAAGCGTCTCGAGAAGCTGGTCGAGTGGGCCCGCGACACACTCGCCGACATGACCCTCAAGGACAAGATCCGCAACGACGTCCAGGAGGGCATGGAGAAGAGTCAGCGCGATTTCTTCCTCCGCCAGCAGATGCAGGCCATCAAGAAGCAGCTCGGGGAAGAGGGTGGGACCGGAGCCGAGTACCGCGAGCGCGTCGAGAAGGCCGGCATGCCCGAAGCCGTCAAGAAGGAGGTCGAGCGCGAGCTCGATCGCCTCGAGAGGACAAGCGAGCAGAACCCGGAGTACGGCTGGATCCGGAACTACCTCGACTGGATGCTCGAGATCCCCTGGGACGTTCGCTCGGACGATCGGTTCGACCTGGCGGAGGCGCGCCGGATCCTCGACGAGGACCACACGGGCCTCGAGGACGTGAAGGACCGGATCATCGAGTTCCTCGCGGTGCGCAAGCGCCGCCAGGAGCGCGGCCTGGGTGCGGCGGCCGGCCGCGGGTCGGGCGCCATCATCACCCTCGTCGGACCTCCGGGCGTCGGCAAGACCTCGCTCGGCGAGTCCGTGGCCCGCGCTCTCGGACGCAAGTTCGCGCGCGTCTCACTGGGCGGGATCCACGACGAGGCCGAGATCCGCGGCCACCGCCGCACCTACGTCGGTGCTCTCCCGGGTCGGATCGTGCGCGCGCTCAAGGAGGCCGGCACGAAGAACCCCGTGATAATGCTGGACGAGATCGACAAGGTCGGCAGCGATTGGCGTGGAGATCCCTCTTCGGCCCTGCTCGAGGTCCTCGACCCGGCGCAGAATCATTCCTTTCGGGACCACTACCTCGAGGTCGACCTCGACCTCAGCGAGGTCCTTTTCATCCCCACGGCGAACGTGGCGGACACCATCCCGGGCCCGCTCCTGGATCGGATGGAGCTGGTGCGCCTGGACGGATACACCGAGCAGGAGAAGCTTGCCATCGGGCGCGACCACCTGCTGGCGCGCCAGCTGGAACGGAACGGTCTCGACGCCACCGACGTCCAGGTGACCGACGAGGCTCTGAACCGGATCATCGGCGATTACACGCGCGAGGCCGGAGTTCGAGGTCTCGAGCGGGAGCTGGGCAAGGCCCTGCGCAAAGTAGCAACGAGGCTCGACTCCGGCGCGGCCGAGGCTCCCCTCACCGTCGACGTGGCCGCTGTCCGTGAGTACCTGGGCAAGCCTCGTTTCGAGTTCGAGGTTGCTGAGCGGACGTCCGTCCCCGGCGTGGCCACCGGCCTCGCAGTGACCGGCGCCGGCGGCGACGTGCTCTTCATCGAGGCGAGTGCGATGGACGGCGAAAAGGGGGGCCTCACACTCACGGGCCAGCTTGGCGACGTCATGAAGGAGTCGGCTCAGATCGCCCTCAGCTATGTCCGCTCACGGTCGAAGGAGCTGGGCGCCGAGATCGACCTCGGCGAAAAACGTATCCACATCCACGTCCCAGCGGGGGCGGTGCCCAAGGATGGTCCTTCGGCGGGCGTCACAATGGTCACAGCTCTTGCAAGCCTGGTCACTGGCCGCCCGGTGCGGAGCACCGTCGGCATGACGGGCGAGGTTACGCTCCAGGGCCGCGTGTTGCCGATCGGAGGCGTCAAGCAGAAGTCACTGGCCGCGCACCGGGCCGGGCTCAAAGAAGTGATCCTGCCCAAGCGCAACGAGCCTGACCTGGATGACCTTCCCAAGAGCGTCCGCGACGAGATGACGTTCCACCTCGTAAGCGATGTCACGGAGGTTCTCGAGATCGCCCTGGAGAAAGTCCCGGTCGTCGTCCAGGTCGCCGTCTAGTCAACAGGCGGTGCCGATGGCCGAAGTCATCGGCACCGCCGCCTCGCCGGCGCCGCAGGTCGTCCTCGGACATCCTCACCGGACAATTCCAGGTCTTCCGCCACGGCGCAGAAAGCCGGTCTGGCCTTGGGAAAAAATCCTTCGTGAGTTTATGAACTGGACGCGCGTGGTACCCTTCCACTTGCAACCCCACGATTCAGGGGGTGCGCAGCGCTCGGGTCCTCCCTCCCCGTCTTGAACGGTGTCCTGATTACGCGGCAGCAACCAATTAAGAAAGAAGAGGGGGGTCCAGGAGACCTCGTTTTGACAATATCGTCCGTTACCTTCTCAGATCTGGCCGTTAACGCCCGCAGCCTCGCCGCTCTCCAGCGGCAATCCATCACCTCCCCGGTCCCCGTGCAGGCCGAGAGCATTCCATGGCTTCTCGAGGGCCGTGATGTCGTCATCGCGGCTCCCACTGGTTCGGGCAAGACCCTGGCCTTTTTGATCCCGCTTCTGGAACGGCTCAACCGCACGACCGGCGCCGGTCCGCGCGCTCTCATCGTCACTCCGACGCGTGAGCTCGCGACTCAGGTCGAGCAGGTTTTCACCAACCTCGACAGCGGCTTCAAGAGGGCCCTGCTGTATGGGGGCATCGGCTACGCCACCCAGACGCTCGACCTCAAGCGCGGCGTGGATGTCGTCATCGGCACACCCGGCCGCATCCTCGACATGATCGGGCGCCGGATGTTGACCCTGAGCCGTGTCGAGTACCTGGTTCTCGATGAGGCCGACGAGATGCTCGACGCGGGCTTCGCGCCGGACGTCGAGCGCATCATCGGTCTCACGTACCAACCGCAGACCGTGCTCGCCTCGGCAACCATGCCGGACTGGGTCACGCGGATGATCGACAAACACCTCCAGGACCCGGCCCTCGTAAAGGTCGCGGCCGAGAAGGAGTCGCTCCTCGAGCACGGACTCCTGCGCGTGGAGCGCACCGAGAAGCTCAACGTGCTGAGCCGGATCCTCCGCCGCCACAAGGGCTCGGTGATCGTCTTCGGGCGCACCAAGCACGGCGTCAAGAAGCTGAACAAGGACCTGAAGGCGCTCGGCCACGACAGCGTCGAGCTGCAGGGCAACCTTTCGCAGACGGCCCGGGACAGGACCATGGAGTCCTTCCGCGACCAGCGCGCCGACATCCTCGTCGCGACCAACGTCGCCGCCCGTGGCCTGGACGTCAGCCACGTTGGCCTGGTCATCAATTTCGAGCTTCCCGACTCGCCGCAGTGGCTCACTCACCGCATCGGGCGCACGGCCCGCATGGGCGAAAAGGGCCGCGCTGTGACGATGATCAGCCGAGAGGACCAGTTGAACTGGATGAAGCTGCGCCGCCAGGGCGCTCCCGAGCTCCCCGAGCTCGACGCCGACCATCTCATCCGGGACGGCGGCTGGCGCTTCGTGACCGGGCCCGGCCAGCAGACCTTCCCGACCGCATCCTCGACGGAGGCCGCCCCGGCGAGGCCTCAGCCGAACAACGGGAGCGGGCAGGCACCTGCCGCGAATGGCACGGGGCCGTCGCGCAACCGCCGCCGCCGCCGGCGCTCCGGGGGCCGTCCCGGCGCCCCGAGCCGGGCCACCTCGTCGGCCCCTCCGGCAGCCGCCGACTAGAACAACCTGAGGATCGAATCGCGCCGGCTGGCCCTGGCGTGGTTCGTATCCCTGAACCTGCGGACGGTCATCCTGGCCGTTCCGCCGGTTCTGCCCCAGATCCGCTCTGAGCTCCACCTCAACTTTGCCCAGGCGGGCGCCGTCACCAGCCTGCCGGTACTCTGCCTGAGCCTCGCGGCCATCCCGGGGGCGCTCCTCTCGAGCCGTTTCGGAGCCCGGCGGGTGGTTGGGTTCGCGCTCCTCGTGCTGGCGTCCGGCGCGGCCCTGCGAATACTTCCCTGGCAGCCGGCTGCGCTGTTTGCGGCGACCGCTCTTCTATCGGTCGCGACGGCGGCATCCCAGCCCGCCATGGCAGCGGTACTCCGCGCCTGGTTCTCCAACAATGTCGAACGGGCCTCCGCTGTCACCGGCAACGCGCTCAACATGGGCGGTCTCGTCGGCGCCGTCCTCACAGTTGGGATGCTCGGCGTCGGCTTGAGGTGGCAGGTGACGTTCATCTTCTGGGCCATCCCTGTCTTCCTCGCCGCAGTGCTCTGGTTCCGGCTGGCGCCGGGAAAGTCCGACGCTCACGTCGCGACGCCCTCGCACCTGGGTCCGCTCGCGCGCGACTGGGAGGTCTGGCGAGCGGCTGTCCTGTTCGGCTGCCAGAGCGTCGCCTATTTCACCGCCAGCACGTGGATTCCATTCCTGGTCGAAGGGCGTTCGTCGGGATACCTCGCCTTCGTGCTCGGGATCTACTCGGTGGCGACCGTGGCACCGAGCCTCTTCCTGCCGCTGGTCAGGGTGTCGTACGCGACGTCGCGGGTCTTCTTTGGTGCCGGGGGAATCCTGATGGTCGGCGGTGGCCTCGGACTTGCCGCGGCGCCGGTTGAGGTGGCATGGCTGAGCGCCGCGATCCTTGGGTTCGGGTCTTCGATGGTGTTCCTCGGCGCGATCGCTGCACCGGCTCTGCTGGCTGCGCGGGACGCGGAGGTGGCCGGGTATTCGGCGCTGATGCTGACCGGTGGATATCTGATCTCGTTCGTCGGGCCCGTTCTGGGGGGCTTTCTAGTCGACCACACGGGCAACCTGCGGGCGCCCTATTGGGCAGTCCTGGCCAGTGGTTTGGTCGTCGTCGTGCTGGGCGTTACGAGGCCGCGGGCGCGTGGTCTCGTCTGATTCAGGCGACCGGTTCGAATACCCTCCTGATCCCGTAAAGAGTCGTCCGCTCGGCCGGTACGCGGCCGATTGAGCGGATCGCGGCCTGGAATTCCTCCGGCAGGACCTCCTGGCCATGGCTGGCGCCGGCGGCGCGGGAGATGCTCTCGTTCATCAGGGTGCCGCCCACGTCGTTGGCGCCGGAGTTTAGAAGCTGGGTCGAGCCCTCGAGACCGCACTTCACCCAGCTGACCTGGATGTTGTCGATGAGGCCTCGGAAGGCGATGCGGGCGACGGCGTGCATCTTCACGACCTCCTCCCACGTCGGTCCCCGCCGAGAGCGGCCCTTGCGGTAGATCGGGGCTTCCATGTGGACGAAGGGCAGGGGGACGAACTCGGTGATGCCGCCGGTCTCGCGTTGGATGTCGCGCAGCACTTCGAGGTGACGCGCCCAGTGCTCCGGGCCCTCGACGCTGCCGAACATGATCGTGCTGGTCGTGCGGAGGCCCTGGCGATGGGCTTCCTTGATGACCTCCGACCACTCGGCGGTGTTGAGCTTGTCCGGACAGAGGATCTGGCGGATCCTGTCGTCGAGGATTTCCGCGGCGGTCCCGGGAAGGGTGCCCAGACCGGCGTCCCGAAGTAGCTGCAGCTGTTCTGCGATGCTGCGGTGGGCGGTCTCCGCCCCCTGGAACACCTCCAGCGGCGAGTAGGCGTGAATGTGAAGACCGGGCAGTTCCTTCTTGATTGCCTGTGTCAACTCGACGTAGAAGTCGCCCGTGAAGCTTGGGTGGATCCCTCCCTGCATGCAAACCTCGGTCGCTCCCCGCGCCACGGCCTCCCGCGCCCTGTCGACGACCTCACGGATGGAGAGGAGCTCGGGCTTGCCGCGCAGGTCCTCCGACATCTTGCCCTTGCTGAAGGCGCAGAACTGGCACTTGAAGTAGCAGATGTTCGTGTAGTTGATGTTTCGGTTCACGACGTATGTCACGACGTCGCCGTTGACCTCTTTCCGGATGTCGTCGGCGAGACGCGCGATGTGCGTGATCTCGTCGCCGCGGGCGGTGAAGAGGGCTTCGACCTCACGTTCCTCCAGTTCGAGGCCGCGGTCGGCGCGGGCGAGCGAGGCCTTCAGCGCGGGACGGATCGGGGCCCTGGAGAAGACTGTCGGCACCCTCGTGGCCGCCCCCGGGTACCAGTTGTCCTGGCGGGCGAATCCTTCGCCGTCGGCGGCCGAGAAGGTATGGCGCAGGACCTCGGGATCAAACCAACGGGACGCCTTATCGTGCTCGCGGATGTACTCGGGGTACACGGCCAGGCGTTCCACGAGCTGGGCGCCCGCGGCGCGCGTCACGGCTTCGAGATGACGCAGCTGCGGCCACGGCGCCTCGGGGTTCACGTAGTCCATCGTCAGTGGAGAGACGCCGCCCCAGTCGTTGATACCGGCCTGGACGAGGAGACCGAAGTCATCGGGAGCGAGGTTCGGCGGGGCCTGGATGTTCACTTCCGCCCCCGACGCCAGCCTCGTCACGGCGATCGCGCGGAGGAGTTGTTCCATGTCGGGCTCCGGCGCATCGTGCATCGCCGTGTCTGGTTTGGCCCTGAAGTTCTGGACGATCAGCTCCTGCACGTGCGGCTGGCCGGCGAGGTCGGCCAGGGTCGCGATCGTCTCAGCGCGCTCCGCGAGCGTCTCACCGATGCCGATGAGGATGCCTGTCGTAAAGGGGATGGCAAGCTCGCCGGCAAGGCGGATGGTCTCCAGGCGGTGCTGGGAGCGCTTGTCCGGGCTGGCCCAATGGGCCTCTCCCCGCTCGGCCAGGCGGTTGGTGACCTGCTCCAGCATCAGGCCCTGGCTCACGCTGACCCTGCGGAGCGCGGCCAGCTCGTCCCGGCTGAGCACGCCGGGGTTGGCATGGGGGAGGAGGCCCGTTTCGCGGAGGACGCGGCCGGCGAGGTGGGTGAGGTACTCAATGGTCGTGGCGAATCCCATCGCCGCCAACTCCACGCGCGCGACCTTGTAGCGACGCTCTGGCTTGTCACCCAGGGTAAACAGCGCCTCGTGGCAGCCGGCCGCGGCGGCAGCGTGAGCGAGGCCGAGGATCTCTTCTTCGCCCATGTAGGCGCGGGCGCCGGGAGTGGGGGGTTTGGCGAATGTGCAATACCCGCAGTTGTCCCGACAGAGCTGGGTAAGGGGCAGGAAGACTTTTCGGGAGTAGGAGATCCTGTCGCCGTGGCCTTCGCGACGCAGGGCGCCGGCGGCCCGGAGAAGCGGCGCCAGGGGTTGAGCCGGCGAAAGCAGGCGAGCTATCGCCTCGGGGTCGTGGGTGGCTGCGAGCCGGGAGAGTTCGACGGTCAAGTGAAGTTCATCCTATTGATGGCGGGACATCGGCTGTTGTCCTTCAATCACATCCGCGGGAACTTGATTCCGGCGTCGGCCGCCACCCTGTCCCATCTCCAGCCCGTATCCTTCGGGTAAGCCTTGTCGGCCCCCGGGCGACTCTGCGGGCTGAAGGATGTGAATCGAACTTGAGAATCGTTGTCAAAGACCCCGAAGAATTCGAATCGGCACTGCGCGAGTTCCGCCGCAAGGTCCAGGAGCAGGGCCTCGTTCGCGAGGTTCGGCGCCGGGCCCACTATGTGCCTCCCGCCGAAGCCCGGAAGATCAAGAGCATTCGTGCCCGTCGGAGGAAGCGCTAGCTCTACTGGGCCCGGACGTTCTCGCGACTTGGTATAATCCGCAGGTTCGGTGGCCATGGCGGAGGGGAAACACCCGTTCCCTTTCCGAACACGGAAGTTAAGCCCTCCTGCGCCGATGGTACTGCAAGAGAAACCTTGTGGGAGAGTAGGTCGTTGCCGAGCATTCTTTACCCCCGCGACCCGCAAGGGCCGCGGGGGTAATTCTTTTCAGGAGGTGCGCCGGTCCGCTTCCATGACCACTTTCTCCTCGATCGCCGGGTGGAGCTTTGGCAGCAGGAGAACGACCCGGACGGTCAGGGCGGCGAGCAGCGCCAGGAGGCTCAGCAGGACATCCGTCACGACGGCGCCAACCCCGCCGTGGTTGAGCACTATCGCGATCGTCATGGCCGCGACGCCGAAGCCGAGCAGCGGCACGAACCACCAGTCGTGCGCCGCCATGAAGAACTGGACCAGCAGGTTGTTGAGACTCAGAGCAAGACCGATCAGGCCGACGAACAGGAGATAGGGCTCGGCGTCGTGGAATGCAGGGCCGAAGAGGATGCCCACCACGAGGTTCGGAACCACCGCGAAGACCACGACCGCGCCTACTCCGAGGACCGACATGATCACTCCTGAGGTGAACAGCAGCCGGCCCGGGTGATTGTTCGTCGCCAGCGCCTCGACCACCCTCGGAAACAGGACCTGGCTCACGCTCAGGGTGAGGAAGTAGAGGATCGTGCCGATCTTGTTGAGGCCGCCGTAGATCCCGGCCCCGTGGTCGTTCAGGTAGTGCTTGGCGAGGATCACGTCGAGGTTGTAAAGGAGCAATATCCCCAGCGTGCCGGCCGCCGCCGCCAGCGTGAAGCGGGCCATGACCCGGAGTCGGACTGTCTCGACGGCGTTGCTCCGAAGCGTGTCGCGGAGGCTGAAGACGCCGAGCCCGTAGGCGAAGACGACGCCGCCGAGAACAGCAACGATCGCGCCGGACGCCCTGAAGCCGGCGAGCAGGAGCGGGACGAGGATGCCGGTTCTCACGATCATCTCGGCGGACAGGTTGGCCGACAGCCATGTGAAGGACTGCAGGCCCTGGAGGATTCCTCGGGGTACGGCCGTGAGCCAGATGATCGCGACGGCGAATCCCATCCATACGATGGCGAGCCTCGAGTGGAGGTGAAGGAAGTCGGCCAGGACGCCGGACAATGCGACGCCGCCGAGGATGGCGAGGAGGCAGGGGATCAGGATGACGGTCGAGGTTCGCAGAATCAGGTGTCGGATCGCCCCCTGGTTACCGGCCGCGACCAGCGTCGCCGCGTAACGGGCGAGGACGATGACGAGGATCAGCGCGGGTGTCGTGAGGACCGCGTAGAGGGCGATGAGCGACGCGACCTCGCCATAGGAGGCCGGCCCGAGGATACGGCCGGCGATCGCATGGTAGACAAAGCCACCCACGCCGGCGACGAGCCCGCCCGCGAAAAGGACGATGTTCTGGCGCAGGAGGCGGCTCGATCGCAGCCTCGCCAGCGGCGGCCCGAGCTCCGGCGGAGCAGCGCTAAGCACGTGGCCGATTCTAGTGGCCCGTAACAGCCTGAGCCCGGGGGACGGCAATACGTACCCTTACCTGTTGAGGACGATGGTGCGCGATAGGGACGACGAGGGAATCGGTGGGGGAGGGACGCTGGAACCGCAGGCGGCGGGCAGCGCGCAACCAGGTGCCGAGGGTGCCGAGGCGCCTGCCGCCCCTGTCCAGGGGACGTCCCCTCTCGTCTCCGCGATCATCGTCAACTACAACGTCAAGGACCATCTGCTCGAATGCCTCCGCGCTCTCTTTGCCAGCTCGGACCTGCCGATTGAGGCGATAGTCGTCGACAACGCCTCCAAGGATGGCTCTGCCGCCGCCGTCGAAGCCGAGTTCCCCCAGGTTCGTCTGCACCGGATGCGTAAGAACGTCGGCTTCGGCAAGGCCAACAACGTCGGCCTCGAGATGGCAACCGGCCGCTTCATCCTCCTCCTCAACCCTGACGTCGTGGTCGGGCCCACCTGCGTCGGAGAGCTTGCCGACTTCCTCCTCGTGAGGCAGGATGTCGGTGCCGCAGGGCCCAAGCTCGTGCGCCCCGATGGCCGGCTTGACAACGCCTGCAGGCGGGGGTTTCCAACTCCCGCCGTCGCCTTCTACAGGCTGTCGGGTCTGAGCCTGCTCTTCCCGCGCTCATCGATCTTCGGCCGCTACAACATGGGGCACCTGCCGCTCGACAAGCCTCACGAGATCGACGCCGGCACCGCGGCCTGCCTCATGGTCCGTCGCGCGGCTTTGCGAAAGATAGGCCACTTCGATCCCGCCTACTTCATGTATGGCGAGGATCTCGACCTCTGCTACAGGCTCAAGGAGAGTGGCTGGAAGATCCACTATGTGCCCGCCGCCTACGCGGTCCATGTCAAGGGTGCCTCCTCGCGCCAGCAGACGGCGCGAATGCTCTACGAGTTCCACAGCTCGATGTGGACGTTCCATAACAAGCACTACGCGGACGATATGCCGGCCTTCGGCAACGGTCTCGTATGGGCCGCGATATGGGCACGCTGGGCTGTTAAGACGGGATGGTCGACAGTGACCCGGGACCCGGAAGTCTCGCCCTGACTGCCAGCAGTTCCCGAATCCGGTGATACGGGTGCCGGGAGTCAGGACCACGTCCGCCCCTATGCCCACGTGGCGCGGGTCAGTCGAGCTTCGCGTAGCTGGATCGGAAGAAGATCAGCGGCCTTCGATGCGGGTCCGCATGTGAGGAACCGAGCACCTCACCGATGAAGATCGTGTGGTCGCCGTGGGCGAGCGAGTCAAAGACCCGACACTCCATGTGCGCCAGCACCCCGTCGAGAATCGGTGCGCCGGACCCCGGCGCCGGGTGCCAGATGAGGCCCTCGAACTTGCCGGGTGTGTTGTCGGCGAAGCGCCTCGCTACCTTCTCCTGCTCCTCGGCAAGGATGTTGATCACAAACTCGCCGGATCCATCGATGAGCGCATGGGTGTTGGAAGAGTGCGCCACGCTCACCAACACGAGGGGCGGTTCGATCGATATCGAGGCCACGGCATTGGCGGTCAATCCATTGGAAACGCCCTTGTAGGCCGCCGCGATGACGGCCACGCCCGTCGCGAAATGGCCGTATACGCGGCGCAGGCGGAGAGCGTCCTCGTGCATCTGGTCTGTCATATTCGGGCGTCCATATAATCCGCCACAGGTGTCCCTGCTTCCGCCACCGGCCCGCGACCGCCTCCTCCAGGGCCTTTCGCACGTACTCCATGTGCGCCGCAACGAACTCGAGCGGACGCTCCGGATGTCGCTCCTGGCAATCGTCCTGGGCTGCGGAATGTACACCGCCTTCAATGCCACCCAGGCCATCTTCCTGACCAAGGCGGGCCCCAGCGCCTACCCCTTCTTCTTCATCGTCCTGGCCCTCTCGGTCTGGCCGATGATCACCCTCCAGTCCTTCGTCACCCGCCGCCTCGGCGTGGCGCGAGCGCTGCGCTACAACCTCCTGGTCAATGCCCTGATCCCACTCCCGATCTATCTCGTCTATCGGGTTGCCGAGACGGCGACGGTCTCCTTCGTCGTCTACATCATCTATTCGCTCGCGTTCGAGCTGGTGATGCTGGTGTTCTGGAGCTTTGTCTCCCAGTACTTCAACCTGCTGGAGGGAAAGCGGATCTACCCGGTTGTCGCCGCGGCCTCAGGGCTGGGTTACATCTTCGCCGGTGCCATCACCACGGCCGTCGCTGCCGGGCCGCTGGGCACCGAGGGGCTCGTCTTCGTCTGGGCAGCCGGTGCGGCACTGAGCGGTTTTCTTGCCTATCGCACGCAGAGACGGCTCTTCCGCCCGGCCCTGGACGGCGACGCCGACGAGGTGATGGCGGAAGCCGCGGGACGTTCGGGCACCCTCGCCGG
>JAYUBK010000178.1:0-1566 GCA_043740835.1 Chloroflexota bacterium | reverse complement strand
CTCGTCGCCGGAATCAGCCACACGGCGTTCGTACTTTCGGCGGCCTACCTACTGGCCGTCACGGGCTCGCCCGACTGGAAGTCGATGCGGCCGCTGGCGGCCTCCGGGTTTCGCGACATGACCCGACTGGCGGGCGGGAATTCTGAGATGTACGCCGCAATTGCCGCCACCAATTCCGAGAACATCGTCTCCTGGCTGACAGCCATCGAGGCCTCGCTGGCGAAGATTCGGCGCCACCTGGCGGCGGGCGACCCGCGGGTCGCGGAGCTGTTCGAAGATGCCCGTGAGGCGCGACTTCGCTGGCTCACCGAGGAGCCTGCGTAGGTGGAGCGGCGGGACCAGGTGAACCTCCTGATCACGGCGGCGTGGATCGCAGCGGCGCTTGTCTGCTGGTTCCAGCCTCGGATCGCGAGATCGCGATTCACCGCCGGCCGGCCTGGCAGGGGACCGGTGAGCCTCGACCTTCGGATCGCCTCCACGGCGACCTGCGCGATGCTCGCCCTCGGCACCGTCATCTCGATCCCGGTCGAACGTGGTTCATTGCCGCTGTGGCTCGGTCAGGGGCTGGCGGCAATGGGCGGCGTAGCCCTGATCTTCACGGTGATAGTCCTTTTCAGAGAGCGCCGTGCTGGGGGTCGTTAGCAGTCCGAGGCGGCTGCGTGGATCGATCCGCGTCCCGGGAGACAAATCGATCTCGCATCGCGCCCTCATCCTGAACGCCATCGCCGACGGTCCGTCCCGGATCACGGGGCTCTCGGCCGGGGCTGATGTCGCCTCGACGCTCGGCTGCCTGCGCGCCCTCGGGGTCGCCGCCGACCCGGACGGGGTGCGGGGGAGGGGATTTGGGGGCCTCCGGGAGGCGTCCGGCCCGCTCGATTGCGGCAATTCGGGAACGACGATGCGGCTCTTGGCGGGGCTCTTGTCAGGGCGACCATTCGAATCGACTCTGGTCGGAGATGAGTCGCTGTCGGCGCGCCCGATGGAACGGATAGTTGAACCACTCCGGCGAATGGGCGCGCACGCGGAGGTGACGCCGCTCCGGGTCGGTGGCAGGCCGCTCAACGGAGCCGTCCGGGACGGCTTCCCGGTCGCCAGCGCACAGGTCAAATCGGCACTCATCCTCGCCGGGCTCCAGGCCGACGGAATCACCCGCATCATCGAGGTGAAGCCGACCCGCAGCCACACCGAAGAGATGCTGCTGGAGATGGGCGCGAACGTGCGCATCCGGCAGGGTGAGATCGAAGTCGAGCGCAGTGAGGGACTGCGGCCACTGGAGGTCGACGTTCCCGGGGACATCAGCGCTGCGGCATTCTGGGTCGTCGCGGCCGCCTGCCATCCCGACGCTCGTATCGACCTGCCGGGGGTCGGCCTGCACAGGAGCCGGACCGCGATCCTCGACCTGGTTTCCGCGGAACGCTCCCGAGTCGGCCTCGTGGCCTCGACCCAGGGCAGGCTCCCGGCCTGGGTTTGGGATCCCGCCTGGGTCCCCTCTCTCATCGACGAACTGCCCGTGCTCGCCGTGGCAGCCACGCAGCGCGAAGGCACCACCACGATCACCGGTGCGGC
>JAYUBK010000177.1:0-1571 GCA_043740835.1 Chloroflexota bacterium | reverse complement strand
GCGGCCATCTTCGCGTCGTAGTTCATGTCCCGAAGGCTCGGCGGCGGTCCTTTGTAGTTGGCGACCGCATCGGCGTTCGATTCGAGGTCTGCGGATGGAGCGCCGCCATGTCCCTGCTTCGCGCGCATCGCCGCCTCGCGTGCCGCCTCTTTCTTTTTGTTGAATTCAAGCACGTCGCGCCGCACCGCCAGCGTGTCTTCGCCGAGCGTATTCGTCGGAGTCGCCGGCTTCTCCTGTCCCGCCTGTCCCGCCTTGAGCGCCTCGGCTCGCGCCTTCGCCGCCTCCGCCGCCTTGAGGTCATTGCCGGCCGCATCGTTGACGCCTTCGCGCTGGGCCTTGAGCGCCTCGGCGGCCATCTGGCGCTTCGTCTTCTCGGTTTCGGACGCTCGAGCGAAGTAGTTGGAGCTCTTCGGCATCCCCTCGGCTACGGGAGTGTGCGTCACGCCTCCGACGAACTGACGCCCGGCGAGGACGATGAGGTCGCGCACCTGGGAGTCCCTGTCAGCCTCGGCGGCGCGTCGCAACGAGTCGTCCGCGCGCTGCACGGGCTCGAGCGACGCCGGATTGGTGGCGCTCGGCTGGACGACTGGCGGCGCGGCGGCGGTGACCGTCTTCGCCGCCAGGGCGGGAATGGAATTCTGAGCCGGCGCAACCGCCTGACTCGCAGCCACCCAGTCGGCGGAACCCGGCCCGCCGTCCTCGAGCCGCCCGAAAGTCGCCCCGCTGGCCGCCCTGTCGGCCGTCTGGCCGAGGCGAGGGTCCGCCGTCAAATCCGCCTGCGAGACTTCCACGGGCGGGAGGTCGACGCGCGGAGCGCCAACGCTGTTGATGTCGTCGACGGTGAGCGTGTCGCCGGCCGTCGGGCGCGTCAGGTCCATCTCCGGCATCTGCATCACGCCGCGCTTTCGGCGGACGAGCTCGGCCAGTCGCGAGGTTGGGGTGCCCATTAGATGGGGTTCCCGTTGGCGTCGTACTTCTGCTTGGACTTGTCGTAGGCCGCGCCAGCCGTCAGGGCCGCATTTCCGACTCCGGCCGCCGTCTGATTGGTGGCCCCTGCGCTGCGCTCATAGCCGGACGCGACGCCGTTCTGTGCGTTGGAGACGTCTCCCAGCTTCGACACTTCGTTGTCGAAGTTCTGCTGCGGGATGCCCTGGTTGATTCTGTCTGCGTCCGACTGCTGGCGGGCGTTGAATTGGTTGATTTGGTCCTGTGCCCCCATCGCCGAGAGCTCTTGCCCGCGCATCTGGCCAGAGAGCTGCCCGGCTGACTGGAGCGCCTGCATGTACCGCCCACGTGCATCCGAGGCCTCCTGAATTCCGCTACGGTTGGCCGCATTCATCGCGCCCTGTGCCCCTTGCTGCTGCAGCGCAAAGGACAGTCCGGAGCCACCGAGGCCGCGCGAGGCCATGCCGCGCTCCACCGCGCCCTGTGCCTGATTCGAGATGCCCGCGGCCTCGTCCTGCATCCGGAGGTACGCGGCGCGGTCGTCGGCCGTCTCGCCCTTGGCGTTGACTTCGCCCATGTACTTCCCGAGGACGTCGGATTGCGCCTGCGTGCTCTGCGTCATCTTC
>JAYUBK010000176.1:0-5409 GCA_043740835.1 Chloroflexota bacterium | reverse complement strand
ACCTCCCTCGAGTGTTGGGAAACAGGTGTAGGGCTGCATACGGCCCAACGCCGCCAAACACCAGCAGGGCCAGGAAGAACGGATCAAGCGAATACACGCCTCCGCGGGCGTTGATTGCCGTGGCTGCCCCGGCCTCGACGCTGAGCCAGATCGGAGGCAGGGCTGCAAGCAGGCCCACTCCCCCGAGGAGGCCAACCCACCCCGGCCGCAGGCGAAAAGCGCCGCGCTCGGCGATCACCACGCCGACGACGAGAAATCCCATCACGGGCACGACCAGGTACCAGCACCACGCGGTTCCCACCGCCGCGAGCACGACCAGGACCAGGCGCAGAAAGGGCCTTCCGTCGAAGGCCTCGCTCGTGCCTGCGACCAGGCCGGCGGTGAGTAACCAGAGCGCGCTCGCCTGCGGCTGGAATCCAAAGCGAACCGTCGCACCGGGAGGGCCGAACGCAAAAAGGAGAACCATCGCGCCGGCCACCACTGCGATCCCGGCCAGGCTGCTCCGCCGGGCGCCCGCCAGGCTGCGCACCGCCATGACCGTCGTCGCCGCCCAGAGCGCCTGGACGCCCGCCGCTGACACGAAGAAGACTCTCACGAGGTCGGGGGAGCCGCCCGGTCCGAAGGTGTTGGCGACTGCCGAACGCACCAGGGCGACGCTGAGATGAAAGCCGGCGGGGTAGGTGATGTAACCGTCGAGGATCCTTCCCTGGAGCGCCTTGGCGGCGAAGAAGGGGTAGCGCGGTTCGGTGCCGATGGCGTTTACGATCGCCAGGTGGGCGGCGTTGTCCTCACCGCCGACGATCACGGCCAGGAGGTGCCCGTCATCAAGTCCGAGGGCGGGTGCCATGACGAGGAAGAAAACGACCAGGCCGGCCCCGATGGCAAGGAGGTCGCCTCCGTCGGCGATCTGCCCAACCTGCACCCGGAGGCGACCGGCCCCCACCAGTGCGGCCAGCGGAAGAAGGTTGGCGGCCACCGCCACCGGCGTGTCGAAGGGGAGACCGACCAACCCGGCCAGAAAGGCGAGCACCGAGTTCGATGAGACGATGGCCGGGATGGCCACGAGCAGGCGCCAGGCAAGAGTCGAGCGAATCGGTAAGACCAGGGCCAGCAGAATCGGCAGCGCCGGCAGCGCCACGGCGTCCAGCCGAGCCAGGTGAAGGACAAGCACCACGAGAGCCAGGCCCAGGCCGGTCGCCGCGCCTGACACGGCCCGACCTCGCGAGGAGCGCGGACGCGTTGGCGGTGATGGAACCGGCACCGAACCGGAAAGGAGCACATCGAGAGCGGGAGAAGGCCCCCTTTCAGGGTTCAGCTCGTGCCGCTCTCCCAGGACGTGAGGTACTTCTCCTGCTCTGCGGTCAGCTTGTCGATGTCGATTGCCATGGCTCGCAGCTTGAGCCGCGCGACCTCGGCGTCGATCGCCTTCGGAACGTCGTAGACCTCGGGCTTGAGCTCGGAGTGGTGCCTGGCGATGTGCTCCGCGCAGAGCGCCTGGTTGGCGAAGCTCATGTCCATCACCGCGGCCGGATGGCCCTCGGCAGCGGCCAGGTTGACGAGGCGGCCCTCGGCGATGACGTGGAGTCGGCGACCGTCGGCGAGCCTGTACTCCTGCACGAATTCGCGGACCTGCTTCACCGAGGTGGCGAACTCATCCAGCGCGCCGAGGTTGATCTCGTCGTTGAAGTGGCCCGAGTTGGCCATGATCGCCCCATCCTTGATGCGTTCGAAATGCTCGCGGTCAAGGACGTTGACGTCGCCGGTGACGGTGCAGAAGATGTCGCCGATCTCGGCGGCACGCGCCATCGGCATGACCTGGAAGCCGTCCATCACGGCCTCCAGGGCGCGCAGTGGATCAACCTCGGTGACGATCACCTGCGAACCCATTCCGCGGGCGCGACTGGCCAGGCCGCGGCCGCACCACCCGTAGCCGGCGACGACGAAGTTCTTCCCGGCGAGCAGCACGTTGGTCGCCCGGATAATTCCGTCGAGGGTCGACTGGCCGGTGCCGTACCGGTTGTCGAACATGTGCTTGGTGAGCGCTTCGTTGACGGCGACGATGGGGTATTTCAGAACCTTCTGATCCGCCATCGCACGGAGCCGGACGACGCCGGTCGTCGTCTCCTCGGTGCCCCCGATGACATTCCTGAGAAGCTCGGTGCGATCCTTGTGAAGCATCGTGACGAGGTCGCAGCCGTCGTCCATCGTGACCGTCGGCCTGAAATCGAGACCAGCTTCCAGGTGCGAGTAGTAGGTGGCGGTGTCCTCGCCCTTGATCGCGTAGGTCTGGATTCCGTGCTCCTTGACCAGCGCCGCGGCCACGGCATCGTTCGTCGAAAGCGGGTTGGAGCCCGAGAGGGCGATCTCGGCACCGCCGGCCTTGAGGGCGATCATCAGGTTCGCGGTCTCGCTCGTGACGTGGAGGCAGGCCGCGATCCGGAGGCCGGCAAGCGGCTTCTCCTTCTCGAAACGCTCGCGGATCAGGAGCAGGACCGGCATCTCCCGAGCCGCCCAATCGATGAGCTGAGAGCCCTTGGGGGCGAGCTCCAGGTCCTTCACGTCGTGGCCTTGGGCGGTGAGGCTCAAAATCGTCAATCTCCTTCGAAAACTATCTCGCTGCGGATTTCCCGATCTGGCAGCATCCGGCGTCCATTCAACCCCGCCAGCTCAATGAGGACCGAGATGCCTTCCACCGTTCCTCCAAGCTGCTCGACGAGGTCGACGACGGCCTTCGCCGTTCCCCCGGTCGCCAGGACGTCATCGACCACGAGGACCTTGTCGCCGGGCTTGATGGCGTCCTCGTGAACGTGGAGTTCGTCGCTGCGGTACTCGAGGTGGTATCGGATGCTGCGCGTACGAAAGGGCAGCTTACCCGGCTTGCGCACGAGCACGAAGCCGGCGCCCAGCCGAAGCGCGATGGCGGCTCCGAACACGAAACCGCGGGCCTCCATGGCGGCGACCTTGACGATGCCGCGGCCCTCCCAGTGAGCAGCCATCCTCTCCACCGCCTCGCGGAGCCCGTCCGGACTCTCGAGGAGGGGAGCTATGTCTCGGAACAGGATTCCCTTGATCGGGAAGTCCGGGATCGTCCGAATGCGGTCCTCGAGCTTCAATTACGGCCTATCCCACGGTAGACGAAGCCCAGGTCTCGCATCTTCTGTGGGTCATAAATGTTGCGGCCGTCGATGATGACCGGGCGGCGCATGCCGCGCTTTACGCGTGCCAGGTCGATGTTTCGAAACTCGTTCCACTCCGTCACCAGAATCATCGCGTCGGCCCCCCGGGCGGCGGCATAGGCGTTCGCCTTGTATTCGACGGCGGGAAGGATCGCCCTGGCGCGGGCGTTGGCGGCCGGATCGTAGGCCCGCACCGTCGCCCCCATCTCGATGAGCGCAGTTGCGATCTCCAGGCTGGGGGCCTCTCGCATGTCATCGGTCTGGGGCTTGAACGCGAGCCCCCAAAGGCCGATGACCTGGCCGCGGACGCTGCCGAGGCATTCGACCAGCTTTTCGACCGCGAGCTTGCGCTGGTCGCGGTTGATGTCCATCACCGCGTGCAGGAGCTCGGGGTGGTAGTCGAAATGTTCGCCGATGGCCGCGAGGGCCTTCACGTCCTTGGGAAAGCACGACCCGCCGTAGCCGATGCCGGCTTCGAGGAAATGCGGCCCGATCCGATGGTCCAGGCCCATTCCCTCGGCGACGACCTTGATGTCGGCGTCGACTCGCTCCGCGATGCGGGCAATCTCGTTGATGAAAGAGATCCGGGTTGCAAGGAATGCGTTGGACGCGTACTTGATCATCTCGGCCGAGTAGATATCCGTGATCACGATGCGGGTGGAAAGGGTGTTGTAGAGCCGTGCCACACGCTCCCCCACCTCGCGCCGATGAGCGCCGATCACCACCCGGTCTGGCTCCATGAAATCGCGCAGGGCCGAGCCTTCACGGAGGAACTCGGGGTTGGAGACGACGTCGATCTCCGCCTCGGGTTTGACCCTGTGGATGACCTCGGAGACGAAATCGCCGGTACCGATGGGAACCGTCGACTTGTTGACGACGATCAGCGGACCATTGATGACCTCGGCGATCGACGTGGCGGCCTTCTCCACCGCCGAGAGGTCCGCCTGGCCACCTTCTCCCTCGGGTGTCGCCACACAGATGTACGCGTACTCGGCTCCCTTGAGACCCTCCGCGTAGGAGCTCGTGAAAACCAGCCGGCCCGCGCGGGCATTTCGCTCGAGCACCTCCTGGAGACCCGGCTCGTAGAAGCCGAGCTGGTGCTTTCGGAGCTGGCGCAGCTTTTGCTGGCTGATCTCGATGCCGATGACGTCGTTTCCGAGATCGGAAAGGCAGGCGGCTGTCGTGAGACCGACGTAACCCATCCCAACAACGGCGATTCGACTCAAGGCGGGTGAATTATGGCAAGCAGCCCCCGTCAAAATGGGCGGGGATGGAAATCACGGTCTCCCCGACTGCCCTCGAAGGCGTCCTCGTCGTCGACACCGACTTTTTTCGCGACGAGCGGGGCTTCTTCATCGAGAGCTACAACGACGAGCAGTTCGCAAGGCACGGGATCAATGCTCAATTCGTCCAGGACAACCATTCCGGTTCGGCCAGGGGCGTGCTGCGCGGCCTTCACTACCAGGACATGACTGTGCCTATGGGCAAGCTCGTCCGTTGCACCTCCGGTTCGATCTTCGATGTCGCCGTTGACATCCGCGTGGGTTCGCCCACCTTCGGCCGCTGGGTGGGAATCGACCTCACGGCCGACAACATGCGCCAGCTCTGGATTCCGCCGGGCTTCGCGCACGGCTTCGCCACCACTTCCGACCACGCGGAGGTCCAGTACAAATGCTCCGGCCGCTACGCGCCGGCGGCGGAGGGAAGCCTGGCCTGGAACGACCCCGACCTCGCCATCGCATGGCCGATCAGCGATCCGATGGTCTCAAGGCGCGACGCCCAGGGGATGACCCTCAGGGAGTACCTGCAGCGACCCGCCTTCCGGTTTTGATCGCGACCTGGCTGCCCGTAGCGGCCAACTAGATCGATTCGGGCAGGCGCGGCCGCAGCCGGTTGAAGAGCACGTAGGAGCCTGCCAGCACGATGGCCCCCGCGCCCACCGCAAGTCCCAGCAACACCGGGTCGGGCCAGGTCCCGTAATAGAGGATCGAGTGGTAACTCTCGAGGTACCACGAGATGGGGTTCAGTCGCAGCCAGGGCAGGAACTTGGCGGCGCTCGCCGGCAGTGCCGCCGCGTCCAGCGGGTAGAGGACCGGCGAGATGTAGAAGAGCGCCGTGAGGGCGATCCCGACCAGGTGTTCGACGTCGCGGAGGTGGACTGTGACGGTCGCCAGCAGGATCGCAAGCCCGAGGGTGAAGGCGAGCTGGGCCACCACCACCAGGGGCAGGAGGA
>JAYUBK010000175.1:0-1582 GCA_043740835.1 Chloroflexota bacterium | reverse complement strand
AAGTGAAGCGACGGTGAGTCCTGTCGCGATGGACCTGTCGGGCCTGTTGCCCTGGGGAGGGCTGGCAGGCGCAAGCCTGGACCACGCCGACATCGCCATCGCCGGAATCGCCTATGACGGTTCCGCGGTTTACAGGCGTGGTGCAGCCGGTGCGCCATCCCACATCCGCTCCCTGAGCCCGGCGATGCCTCCGGTCACCGAGAACGGCATCGAGCTCCTCGGGCTGCGGGTACATGACCTCGGCGACCTGGCCGTGGGCGACCAGATCGAGGTGGGCTGGAACGCCGTCGCCGACAACCTCGCAGCCATCCCTGCCTCGGTGCTGTTGACGGTCATGGGAGGCGATCATTGCTCCGCCATTCCGGTGCTAGCTGCCCAGGCCCGCCGCCATCCGGGACTCAAGGTGCTCTGGTTCGACGCCCATCCCGACCTCTGTGACTTCTCCCGGGGCAGCGCCTGGAGCTGTGGTTGCGCGCTCCGTCGCGGTCTCGAGTGCTCGGGCCTCGCGCCGGGCTCGGTGTCCTTCGCCGGGTCCCGTGACTACGACCCCGAAGAGGTGCAGTTCATCCGGTCCCACGACCTCCTGAACCTCGATGTCCGCGAGGTCGCCCGAGACCCCGCCGAGGCCGGCCGTCGCCTCGCCGGGGCTTTCGGCGACGCGCCGTTGCACGTCTCGTTCGACATCGACGTACTCGACCCAGCCTTCGCGCCCGGCACCGAGGTGCCGTCGGCGGGGGGGCTCACGACGCGGCAGGCGCTCGAGGTCCTGGCCTCACTCGCGGACGGGGCGAATCTCGTCGGTATCGACGTGATGGAGGTGGCACCTCGCCTGGATCACAATGACATCACCAGCCTGGCCGCGCTGAAGGTCATCTTCGAGTTTTGGGGACTGTGGAAACAGCGGAGGTAGTTGTCGTCGGCGGAGGCGTCATGGGCTGCTCGATGGCCTACCATCTCGCCAGGCGTGGCGTTGACGTCCTTTTGCTGGAGCGAGACACGCTCGCATCCGGATCAACTTCCAAGAACGCCGGCGGAGTGCGCCAGCAGTTCTCCGCCGAGATCAACGTTCGCATCCAGATGCTCGCGGTGAAGATGCTTCTCGACTTCGAGGCTGAGATCGGAGTCCCCTCCGACTTTCGTCAGAACGGCTACCTCTTCCTTCTGACGCGCCCGAAAGAGGTCGTTGACTTTCAGGCTCTCGTCGAGATGTGGCACCGCGTCGGGCTGAGCGAGGCGACCTGGTTGAGCCCGGATGACGCGCAGAGGATGCTTCCTGCGGTCAATGTGGACGACGTTCTCGGGTGCACGTTCTGCCACACGGATGGCATCGCCAGCCCGGACGCGGTCACGATGGGCTACGCGAACGCGGCGCGGCGACACGGTGCGCGGATTCGTGAGGGCGTCAAAGTCACCGGCATCGATGTCGAGGGGGGCCGCGTTGGTGGTCTCAGGACTACGGCTGGCGACTTCTCGACGAGGGTCATTTTCGACTGCGCCGGGCCGTGGGCGGAGGAGATCGGTCGCCTTGCCGGCGTTGACGTCCCCGTCAAGCCCTATCGGCGCCACATCTTCGTCACCGACG
>JAYUBK010000174.1:0-5441 GCA_043740835.1 Chloroflexota bacterium | reverse complement strand
AGCCCTGTGCCGGCACCGCGGGGTCTGCCCCGGGTGGCCGGTCGTCCTTGGGCGAGTGCGGGTGGAGCTGGTGCATGCCCAGGTGCGAGTGGCTCTCGGTGCCGTAGCCGCCGGGAACCGGGATGTAGAACTCGGGGTAGCCCCACATGCCGTGCTCGTGGACGTCCAGGCCCTGCACCTCGGCCTCGGGCGCAACGCGGATGCCCCAGATCTTGTTGAGCGTCCAGAGGCAGCCGTAGGAGGCGGTGAAGGTGAAGCCGCCGACCGCGAGCAGGCCGATCCCTTGCTGGCCGAGCTGGTGGAACGAGCCGGTGTAGACGAGCCCGCCCTTGCCGGTGGCCAGCGTGGCCGCCAGCGACGGCACGGTGAAGAGGCCGCACGCGAGCGTGCCCCAGATGCCCGACATGCCGTGCACCGCGATCGCGCCGATCGGGTCGTCGATGCCGATCTTCTCGACCCAGATGACGCCGTACACGGCGATCACGCCGGAGCCTGCGCCGATCACGATCGCCGCCCACGGGGCGACGAAGCCGGACGCGGCGGTGATCGCCACGAGGGCACCGAGCGTACCGTTCAGCATCATCGAGATGTCCGGCTTGCCCAGCTTGAGCCACGCGACGCCGGCACCGACGATGGCGCCTGTGGCGGCGGCGATGTTCGTGGTCATCGCGACGTAGGCGAAGAAGCCCCAGCGATCGCCGGAATGCACCGAGAGGGTCGAGCCGGGGTTGAAGCCGAACCAGCCGAACCAGAGGATCAGGACGCCAAGCTGCGCCAGTGGCATGTTGTGGCCCGGGATCGCGTTGGGGACCCGCTTCCTGGAGTACTTGCCGATCCGCGGGCCGAGCAGCAGAAGTCCCGCCAGGCCGGCCGTGGCCCCCGTCAGATGGACCACCGTCGAGCCTGCGAAGTCCTGCGCGCCGAGCGTGGCCTGGAGGTAACCGCCACCGAACAGCTGGTGGCTGACGAGCGGGTAGATGAAGGCGGCAAAAGGGATCCCGAAGAGGATGTACACAATGAACTTGGTTCGCTCGATCATCGTGCCCCAGACGATCGCCAGCGACACGGCGCAGAAGACGAACTGGAACATGAACTTGGCGGCGGCGGGCGCTGTGCTGCCTGCCATGGCGGGAAGGTCCATTGTCGAGCCCGGGCTGAAGCTCGGGAAGAAGCCGCTGGCTCCGATGATCGGCATCAGCCAGGGTGCCGTGGCACCGAACGCGATCGCGAAGCCCATCGCCCAATAGGCCATCGACGCAACGGCGAAGTTCGTGATGACCTTGGCGACGACGGTGCCAACGTTCTTCATGCGGCTGAACCCGACTTCCAGCATCGCGAAGCCGGCCTGCATGAACATGACGAGGATGGCGGCGATGATCACCCAGACCGTGTCGGCGCCGACGCCCGCGGCCGTGGCAACCTTCACCGGGTCGACCGGATCGGCGGCCAGCGCGGTGGTCGGCAACAGGGCGACAAGGGCAATGCCCGGCAGCAGCGGAAGGAGACGTTTTTTCATGAGGACCAAGGTACGGACGGCGGCTACTGTCTACCACGGGCGGTTTGCCCATTCGAAGCGGCCTCCTCTTGTGCGATCCACACATACCTCGGTATGAAAACCACGATCCGGTTCCTTGACCAGGCGGCCACTCGGGAGGAGGCGGCTTCTCTTGGCGAGCTGCTTGCCGACTCTGTCGCGGGCGGCGCCTCGGTTGGATTTGGGCCCGGCCTCGACTCTACGGTTGCGGCCGCCTGGTGGCGGGACTCAGTCGCCCCCCGAGTCGGTGCGGGGTCGGTACTCCTGCTCGTGGCGGAGGTCGAGAACGCGATCGTTGGAACCGTCCAGCTTGCATTTCCGAGCTACCCGAACGGCCGCCGGCGAGCGGAGATCGCAAAGCTCCTGGTCCATTCCGCACAGCGCCGCAAGGGAGTCGCCGAGGCGCTGATGAGAGCCGCCGAGGAGGCCGCCCTCGCCGACGGCCGGGTGCTGCTGATCCTTGATACGGAGACCGGCAGCGACGCCGAGAAGCTGTATGCCAAATGGGGGTGGGTCGTCGCTGGAGTCGTCCCGGATTACTTCATCGGCTCGGACGGAAACCTCCATCCGACGACGTTCATGTACCGTCGGTTGGCCTGACGCTTGGCTGCTACCGTTCGCTCAGGCGACGCCCGGAGGCAGCCAACCGCCCGCGAACTGGTTCGCCAGCCCCAGGATCCCATCCGCGTAGCGCCAGGTGTCCGCGGCGTAACGACCGCTCTGGATGGCAGGCTCGCCCTGGTAGTAGGAAGCGAGCGCGGTGCGGCGATCGTACTTGTGAAGCAGGTCGCCGAGGAGGGCGGCCCCGAGGAGGGCGTTGTCAGACGGGTTGTTGATGTCGACCTCGCGGTGCAGCCAGGTGGGACCGACAACGGCGGCGGTCTTGGGCATGACCTGCATGAGGCCCACGGCTCCCTCGCTGGAAACCTGGTCCTGGCGCCACCCGCTCTCCCACCATGAGACCGCGAGCAGCAAGTTGGGATCGACGCCCTGCTGCTGGGCGGCGGTGACAAGAATCGCGCGGGTCGAGGGCGGTCCCGGCGAAACCGCGGGCTGATCGAGAGAAGGCGGCTCGTAGAAGGCCCTGTGAGCCGGCCGAACCGGTATCGGCGGAGCCGGCGTGGGAGCCGGTGAGACTGGCTGAGCAATGGCCACCATGGCCGAAGCTGTCAGCGTCCCTAGCAGTTTCAATAGAAGCATGGGTAAGCATTAAACGCAGCGCGCGGGAACAATCCATGGGTGATTCGACGACAGTCATGTCGTTAACTCTTTACACCGGCCACGACCCTGCCGGCGAGCGAGTACTCCCCGGCAACGAGGAACTTGCGGGCCTAAAGGCCGTCGAGTCAGCTTCGAGTCGAGAGGGCTGCGGGTGTCAGGAAGCTCTGGATCAGGAGCCCGAGATCGGCCGGTTTCTCGGCCGGGACCATGTGGCCAGAGCCGTTGATCACCTGCATCACGGCGCCGGGTATGCCTGCCCGGACGATCTCGCCGGCCCTGGGCGGGCAATGTTGATCGAGGTCGGTGGAGATGACCAGGGTTGGTGCCTTGATCTTGCCAAGCTCGGGGTCCAGCGGTGCCGCGTTGAGGGCCGCCATGGCCCGGGCGGCGTTCCTGTAACCGGCCGGGTCGACGGTTGACTGCCGGCGCAGGGCGAGGCCGTCCTCGAGCTCGCCCGGAGAGATGTGGTACGCATCGACGGTGTCCTGGTCGATGACTGCGCGGAGGTCTCCTGCGTGGTCGGCCCGGTCCCGGTACCACTGGGCCGCGGCCGAACCCACGCGGCTCGAGGTGGCGACCGGAAACAGCGACTCGACTCGCTGGGGGTGGTCGATCGCGACCCGCAGGACGATCGTCCCACCAAGGCTGAACCCGGCCAGGCTGGCCTTCTCGACACCGACGGCGTCCATCAGGGCGACGAGGTCGTCGCCGAGCTGTTGCAGGTTGCCCTCGGCGTTGCCGAGCGTCGACTGTCCGTGGCCACGGATGTCATAGAGGATCACGCGGTTGCGCATGACCAGAGCCGGCAGGACCTTGCGCCAGAGACGGTGATCGTCGGCGAGCCCGTGCAGCAGGATCAGCGCCGGACCACGGCCGATCTCGAACCAGGCTGTATCGATGTCGCGGGTGCGAGCAAGCATTGGTGCTAAGTCTGCAGCTTCTCCCGCAGCGCCTGCCGATTGACCTTGCCGGGGCCGCTCAGCGGGATCTCATCGATCGGGATGATTTCCTCCGGCCACTTGTAGCGGGCAAGCCCCTCCCGCTCGAGGTGCGCCCTCAATTGCTGGAGGTCGGGACCCGGGTTGGGGGGTCGCGCCACGACGAAGGCGACGCTCCGTTCGCCCAGCTCACGGTCGGGCCTGCCAACAACGCACACGTCAGCGATGGCCGGGTGGCGGCGGATGACTCCCTCCACCTCGTGCGGGTTGATATTGCTGCCGCCGCGGATCACAAGGTCCTTCTTTCGGCCAACCACGGACAGGTAGCCCTCGTCGTCGAGATGGCCGAGGTCGCCCATGTGGACCCAACCGTCGGGCCCATGCGGTCCACGCTCCTCGCCCCAATAGCGTTCCTGGACGGTGTCGCCGCGCATGCAGATCTCGCCGTCGGCGGTGATGAGCACCTCGCAGCATTCGTGGGGCCGACCAACCGTGGTATGGCGCTTGTGACGGGGGTCGGAGGGGCTGCCGACCGAGAGCTGGCCGGCGTCCATGCTGCCGTAGAAGATGCAGACCTTTGACCGCGTCCGATCCTCCCATTGGCGGGCGACTTCGGGCGGCATTGGCGCGCCGGCCACCGCGGTCACGCGACCGGCGTAACGGTCGCCACCGGCCAAGAAGGGCGAGTCGACCATCCTGATGACGTTGGTGGGGACGCCGACCAGCATCGTCGCCCGGTGCCGGGCGGCCAGCCTTAACACCAGGTCTGGTGTGAAGCGCGGCTCGTGAAGCATGATCAGTGAGGCCCCAAGGCGAAGGCAGAGAAGGCACATCCCGCCGATGCCCTGGGTCAGCGGCGACATCACGAGGATCCTGTCCTCCTCGGTGACCTCGAGGCGGCTCGTGAAACCTTCGAACGTCGCCTGCTTGAGCTTCGCGCTGAGCCCGGCGAGTTTCGGCATGCCGGTCGTTCCCGAGGTCAGCGCGACCTCAACGATGCGGCTCGGATCAGCCGGAGGTGGCGGCGGGGGCGGGGCGGGCCCGCCGGAGGCGGACCCGGGGTCAAGTGGTTGGGGCTTGATTGCAGACGGCCCTCCGGGGGCGAGGTTGGGTGCCTGGGCATTTGAATGGGGCGATTCGGGCCTCTGGGCGAAGAGGGCCGGTAGGTCGGCGCCGGTGATCATGCGGACCGCTCCGGAGTGGCTCATCGTCCATTCGATCTCGGCCGGTCCGAGCGCCAGGGGGAGCGGCATTATCACCCCTGCGGCGGCTGGGATGGCGATCTCGAGGGCCACGTATTCCCAGATGTTCGGGAGACGGACGGCCACCGGTGCGGTCGGGCTCAGCGGGGCCAGCAAGGCGACGAGGTCGTGGACTGTGCGCGCGAGCTCGGCGAACGTTATCACCCGTTCGGCGTCGAAGACGGCAGGCGCGTCGGGGCGCCGAGCCGCGTTTGCGTCGAGGTAGCTGAGGGGGTCGAAAGGGCGGGCCGGGAGCGCGCTCCCGGCCCGTGCTTGATTCGCTACTGCTCTTTCGGCGCGGCGCCGGCCGGCTCCTTGGCGCGCGGCCTGGGGATCAGCGTGATCCCGTTCTCGTCGGCGTCTACGAAGATCGTGTCTCCCTTTGCAAACTTGCCGCGCAGGAGCTCCTCGGACAGCGGGTCCTCGATGCGCTGGGTGATGACCCGGCGCAGCGGGCGGGCGCCGTAGACCCGGTCGAAGCCCTCCTTGGCCAGCCAGTCCTTGGCC
>JAYUBK010000173.1:0-5448 GCA_043740835.1 Chloroflexota bacterium | reverse complement strand
TGGGAAGTGTCAGCTTCGATCTCTCCCACAGCTGCCGGCGCCCGGTTCTGCTTGTATCCCAGAAACCTCCGGCTGACCATGCGACGCCGGTGGAAGCGGCCGCGACCAGCCACAGATAGTCCCGCGATGAAGACTCTCGTCCTGGCAATCGCCGGTCTCGTCGTGGGTGGCGGCCTCTGGCTGGCCGGCGCGCGGGGACCTGCAGACGTGGTTTGGGCGGCCACGGTGGTCATCATTCTGGTCCCCCTCGCCATCTCGGTTACGCGAGATCTCCTTCGCCGGGAAACCGGCGTGGACCTGATAGCGCTGCTCGCCATGGTCGGCTCGTTGGCACTCGGCCAGTACCTCGCAGGAGCAGTGGTCGGGGTGATGCTTTCCGGCGGCCAGGCGCTGGAGACGTTCGCGTCGAGCAGGGCCCGCCGGGAGCTCAAGGCCCTCCTTGCCCGGGCTCCACGCACGGTCAGCCTCTACCGGAACGGGGACCTGGTCACGGTGGCCGTCGCCGAGGTTGTCGTGGGCGACCTGCTCCTGGTCAAGCCGGGGGAGGTGGTGCCCGTCGACGGGCTGGTGGCGAAGGGCGCTCCCGTTCTGGACGAATCGGCGCTCACCGGCGAGTCGCTGCCGGTCGAGCACATGGTCGGCGACCAGGTCCGCAGTGGTGGTATCAACGCGGGCTCGCCCTTCGACCTGCGCGCCCTCGCCACCGCCGATCAGAGCACTTACGCGGGCATCGTCCGCCTCGTCCGCGAGGCAGTCGCCTCCAAGGCACCATTCGTGCGCCTTGCCGATCGCTACGCGCTCTGGTTCCTACCGCTCACACTGCTCGTCGCCGCGCTGGCCTGGGCGGTATCGGGGAGTCCAGTCCGGGCGCTCGCGGTACTGGTCGTCGCCACCCCCTGTCCATTGATCCTGGCCGCCCCCGTGGCCATCGTCGCCGGCATCTCGCGCTCGGCCAAGAGAGGCATCATCATCAAGGGTGGCGGCGCCCTCGAGACCCTGGCGCGAGCGCGAACCCTCGTCTTCGACAAGACCGGCACGCTCACGACGGGTTCACCGCGGGTGACCGCTGTCGAGTCGTTCGGCACCATCGCGCCGGACGACCTCGTTCGCCTGGCGGCCTCTCTCGACCAGGTATCGCCGCACGTTTTCGCAAGCGCCGTGGTCGGGGAGGCGCGCGAACGGCGGCTTCCGCTCGAGTTCCCGACCGAGGTCAGAGAGCATGCCGGCTCCGGCGTCACCGGTCTGGTCGGCGGCCGGCGCGTCGCGCTCGGGAGGGCGAGCTGGCTGGCCGCGGGCCGGCCCCTGCCCGCGGCCGCTGCCCGTGTCCGCCGGCGAACCGAACTGGAAGCCACCCCCAGCGTGTTCATCGCCGTTGACGGCTCCGTCGAAGGCGCTCTGATCGTGGAGGACCCGGTGCGAGCGGACACTCCGCGGGCAATCCAACTGCTGAGGCATTCCGGCATCGGGCGGATCGTCGTCCTGACCGGCGATCGTGAGGAGGTGGCCAAGGCGGTCGGCGGCGCCCTGGCAGCAGATGCGGTCCTCTGGGAGCGGACGCCCCTTCAGAAGGTGGAGTGCGTGCTCCATGAGCGGCGGTCGGCCGTGACCGTGATGGTGGGTGATGGCGTCAACGACGCACCGGCCCTGGCCGCTGCAGACGTCGGTGTCGCGATGGGAGCACGCGGCATAACCGCGTCTTCCGAGGCGGCTGACGTGGTGATCGTGGTCGATCGCCTGGACCGTGTCGCCGAGGCTCTCGACATCGCACGGCGGGCCCGCGCCATCGCTGTGCAGAGCGTGGTCGCCGGAATGGCTCTTTCCGGCGTGGGCATGGTCCTGGCCGCCTTCGGAATGCTCCCTCCGATCGCGGGCGCGATCTTCCAAGAGGCGATCGACGTGGCCGTGATCCTCAACGCGCTACGGGCGCTCCAGGGCGGCCAGGCTCGCAGGCCGGAGCCCGGGGAGGTCTTGATGCATGAGCGGTTCACGCGCGAGCATCAGGAGCTCATGCCTCTGGTCGACAGGATCCGCGGGCTGGCCGACCGGCTCGAGGGGCTGGCGATCCGGGACCTGAGGCGAGACCTGAATGGCCTCCAGCGGGAGCTGACGGAGCGGCTGCTCCCGCACGAGAAGGCGGAAGGCGAGGCCGTCTACCCACTGGTGGGCCGGCTTCTCGGCGGCTCCGGCGCCACGGGTACCATGAGCCGCGCCCACGTCGAGATCGACCGCCTGGTCACGACGCTGGGGCGGATCACCCGGGATCTGCCCGCCGAGGGTTCAACCACTGACGATCTGCGCGAGCTGCGCCGCATTCTCTACGGCCTGCACGCAATCCTGCGCCTCCACTTCACGCAGGAAGAGGAGTCGTACTTCTCGATTCTCAGCTCGGCGGAGGCGACGTAGAGGAAAAGTGAGAATCCCGACCTTCGGCAGGGGGCGAAACAAATTTCTATCGCAAGCCGATCCGGCTTGCTACTGTTTCAGGCGAACCATATGAAACTTCGAAGAAAGGACGCCAACCCGAAGATCGCCGAGCTCAAGCAACTGCGGATCTTCTCAGGCCTCGGCGCTCAGCAGCTCACCGTGCTTGCCCAGAACCTCGACGAGGTCACCCTCCCAGCCGGCGAGAAGGTCATGAAGGACGGCCGCTTCAACGACACCTTCTGGATCATCCTGGACGGCGAGGCCATCCTGACTGTCGGCGGTGGAGTCAATGAGACCCTCGGCCGCGGCGACATTCTTGGGCTCCCAAGCATGTTCTCGGGACTCGAATCGACGGCAGACGTCGTCGCCGGAACACCTCTGCGGGCTCTCGTGGCGAGCCATCAGCAATTCAATAGCCTCGTCTCCGACCCCGAGGTCGAGATTCGCTTCAAGGCGGCCCTGTTTGACAGGCTGCGCGACGAGGTCTATCAGCTGACGCGAGGCGTCGCCAAATCCAGGGCCACGCCGGCGCCGAAAAGCCCGGCCGCGACTCCCACCAAGAAGCCCGTCGGGCCGGTGAAGCGCTAGGCGAAAGCCTCCAGCGAGGCCCGGATCCTTGCCCTGAGGGCATCGAAGCCTGGCCGTGGTGTGCCGGTGTGCTCGTCGAGGTAGAGGCGGCGGTTCACTTCGACCATCAGCGACCGGACGCGGGCGTCTGCCCGGAAGTAAGGCGCAGGTACCAGGGCGCCCTTGTAAGGCCTGTCGACCTGGACCCAGAAGCCCTGCTCCTCGAATGCGGAGGTCGCCCTGGCGATGAGGTCGAAAGGGGTGTGAAACGCATCGGTGCCGAGGTTGATGTCGGGCCGAGGAGCTTCGTGGTCGAGCTCGAAGGCGCGGGCCTCCGACGGGAAGCTGTGACAGTCGATCAGCAGGCAGGCGTCGTTCTTCTCCAGCCGCTCGGCGACCGCGGTGGCAAGCGCCTCCTGGTGCGGGAAGTAGAAGCGGCGGAGGAGACTCTCACGTTCGACGTCGGCGGGCCGTTCGCGCAGCCACGTCCCGGTGGAGGTCCTTTCGTAGATCATTCCCATGCCGCGAGCGGCCATCGGCTCCTGCGAGTCGTCTGGGAAACGTTCCGGGTCCAGAACGAGGCGGCTGACCGGATAGACGATCCGCGCGGCGCCCGGGAGCTCGAAAAGCCTGTCGGTCAGGTGATCAGTCATCGCCACGACCTCGGCAGCGAGTGTCTCGTCATCGAGGAGGAGGGATTCCCTCACGTCGGATGGGATCGCCGTCGCCGAGTGAGGAATGTGGAGGACGGTATCCGCTCTCATGGGCCCTGTGATCACGGGGTTCTTCTCCACGGGTTGAACGTACTCGAGCGGCTTCGAACCTGCGGCCGGGAGCGAGTGGGCGCTAGCCTTCCCGTCGTGAGTGACGCAGCCGTGATCGAGACAAGGGGCCTTCGCCGCATCTTCAAGACGCGAGGCGGCGAGGTCGAGGCGGTCTCCGGCGTGGACCTCACCGTCCGACCGGGAGAGGTCTTTGGCTTCCTGGGCCCAAATGGCGCCGGGAAAACAACCACCCTCCGGATGCTGGCGACGCTCCTGCCTCCGTCAGGCGGCGAAGCCACGATCGCCGGCTTCGACCTGCGCCTCCAGCCGGCCCGGGTGCGTGAGCAGATCGGGTACGTCGGGCAGCGCGGGAGCAGCGACATCGCCATCAGCGGACGCAGCGAGCTCGTCTTCCAGGGTCGTCTCTTCGGGATGAGCAGGAGCGAGGCAGATCAGCGCTCCGCCGAGCTCCTGAAGCTGCTCGAGCTCGAAGAAGCGGCGGACCGCGTGACGGGCACCTACTCGGGAGGCCAGCGGCGCCGTCTCGACATCGGCATCGGGCTCATGCACCGGCCACAGGTGCTCTTCCTAGACGAGCCCACGACCGGACTCGACCCGCAGAGCCGGGCGCGCATGTGGGAAGAGGTGAAGCGGCTCAGCGCCGCAGGGGCAACCGTGTTCCTGACCACCCACTACCTCGAGGAGGCCGATGCCCTCTGCGACCGGCTGGCTATCATCGACCACGGGAAGATCGTCGCCGAGGGGACGCCCGACGAGCTCAAACGGCAGGTCGCGGGCGACGTCGTGACACTTGGGGTCGGCGGCGACCGAGGGGCTGCGCTGGACTTGCTTCGGGCCCAGGGTTTCGTGCGCGAGGCGACTCTCGAGGAGGAGTTGATCCGCCTCTACGTGGACCGCGGGGAGTCGGCACTGCCGGCCATTCTCCGCATCCTCGACGGAGCCGGCCTGCAGTTGCTGACGATCTCTCTGACCCGGCCGAGCCTCGACGATGTGTTCCTCCGGCGAACGGGGCGGTCGCTTAGGGAGACGGCCGCATGAAGGTCGTCCGCGACACCGGGATCGTCTTCGGACGCTACTTCGGCTTATTCATCCATAACCCAGTTTGGGTCGCGGTGGGAATCATCCAACCGCTGCTCTATCTGCTCCTGTTCGCCCCTCTCTTGAAGTCAATCGCGGCAACGCGCGGATTTCCGCCGGGCGGTGCATATAACGTCTTCGTCCCCGGCTTGCTTATACAGTTAGGGTTGTTCGGAGCAGCTGGCGTCGGCTTCAGCCTCATCGCCGAATTGCGAGCGGGTGTGATCGAGAGGTTGCGGGTGACCCCTGTCAGCCGCGTCGCTCTGCTGCTGGGAAGGGCGCTCCGCGACATCATGTCCCTTCTCATCCAGGCCGTCCTGCTGATCGCACTCGCACTGCCGTTCGGGCTCAACATCAACCTCAAGGGGTTCCTCGTGATCCTCGGGCTCCTGGCCCTCATCGGGCTCATGATGGCGTCGATCTCTTACGCCTGCGCTCTCTGGTTGAAGAGCGAGGACGCCTTCGCCCCGCTGATATTCACCGCCACGCTACCCGTTCTCCTGCTGTCCGGCGTACTGCTGCCGCTCACGCTGGCGCCCGGCTGGTTGCGCTCCATCGCGGCGGCCAACCCGCTGGCGTATGCGGTTGATGCGGC
>JAYUBK010000172.1:0-16680 GCA_043740835.1 Chloroflexota bacterium | reverse complement strand
GCGCAACCACCCGCCTCACGTTCCTCAACCTGGGCAACCCCACCGGCCTCAAGTTCGTGGTCGAGCATGGCGACGCGCGTTGCCTTTTCGACTTCGGTCTCGAGCACGCTCCCGGGCGGGCGCCCTTTTCGCTGGGTCTCGAGCCCCGCCCCGGCCAGGAGTTGGCCGACCTCATCGCCGTTGGGGCGGCGCCCGGGCTGGAAGGCGTTTACGCGGACGGTGAGTGGGACGGCCGCACGCACGCGTTCATCAGCCACATGCACCTCGACCACACCGGCCTCGTCCGCTTCCTTCATCCCGACCTGCCGCTCTTTTTTCCCAGCGGAATGGAGGGGGTGCGCCGCGCCTGTGCCGCCACCGGCTACCTGCCCTGGCGCGATCCACCGGGCCATCATGTCGGCGACCGCCTCGTCGTGCCTGTCGGGGAAATCCAGGTGCGATTCCTGGAGGTGGACCACGACGTCCCGGGCGCGACCGGCTTCCTGATCACGACTCCGGACCTCGCGATCACCTTCTCCGGCGATCAGCGCTGGCATGGTCTCCATCCCGACCGCAACCAAGCCTTCGTCAGGGATGTGCGTGGCTGCGACGTGCTGATCCAGGAGGGCGTGCGGCTCGGCCCGCCACCCGCGGAACCCGCCGACCCGGCGCGGGTCGAGCTGGGAGAGGCGGACGTGGCGGCGGCCTTGCTGAGGGCGATCGGCGAGGCCGAGGGCCTGGTGGTGGTGAATCTTTACGGCATGAATCGCGACCGAGTCGCCGCAGTTGCAGCGGCCTGTCGAGCGGCCGGGCGCCGCTTCCAGATGGACCCCGTCATGGGCCCCATCGGCGGCTGGGGCGACATCTACACATCGGTCGGGGAGGCCGCGGCGAACCCTCGTGGCTTCTGTCTGCAGATGGGCTACGAGGGCCTGCCGAAGCTGATCGACCTGCGACCACCTCCTGGTTCGGTCTACATCCACAGCAATGGCACGCCGCTGGGTACCTATGACCCGACCTGGTCCGTGATGCTGGCCTGGGTCGAGACCTTCAAGCTTGAGATGAAGTACCTCGGTTGCTCCGGCCACTCGCGGCAGGGGGACATCGAACGCCAGGTGCGCGAGATCGCTCCCGGCATGGTTCTGCCGGTTCACAGTCGCAACCCCGAAGCGCTCCGGGTGGAGGGAGTGCCTATCCTGCTGCCGCAGGTAGGGAGGGCCTACAGCTCCCAGGAGCTGAGGCTGGCGAGGAACTTATAGGCGGTCAGGTCGAACGTCACCGGCGTGACGCTGACGTAGCCGTCGTCGAGGGCCCGCGCGTCGGTGTCGGGATCCTCGTCGCTGAGCCGGTATTGTCCGGCCGCCCAGTAATAGGGCACAGAGCGAGGGTCGGCGCGGATGTCGAACTTCTCCTCGTAGGCCGACCTCCCCTGGTGGGTGACCTTCACGCCCTTGATCTCTGCGAGTGGCAAGTTGGGGACGTTCAGGTTGAGGAGCACCGTGTCCGGCAGGCCCCGCTCGAGAACCTGGCGCGCAGCGCGCACGGCGTACTCGGCAGCTGTCTCCCAGCGCGGATTGCTGAAAGCGCCGATCGAGACAGCCACCGAGGGGATGCCCAGGATCCGTGCCTCGGTGGCAGCCGACACCGTGCCTGAATAGATGATGTTTGTCGCGGTGTTCGGGCCGAGGTTGATACCGGAGACGACAAGATCCGGAGGCAGGTCGAGGATCGCCCCGACGGCGAGTTTCACGCAATCGGCGGGCGTGCCGTTCACCGCGTAGCCGATCTTCCTGCCGTCGAGGAAGAAGTCCTTGACCCGCAGCGGCGTGAGCGTTGTTATGGCGTGGCCGACGGCGGAGCGTTCCGCGTCAGGCGCTACGGCGACGACCTCGCCGAGGACTCCGAGCGCGTTGTAGAGCGCGTGCAGGCCGGGCGAGGTGATCCCGTCGTCGTTGACGACGAGAATGCGGGCGGCTATTCGGAGATCCTGAGTACGATCTTGCCGAACTGCTCGCCGCGGTCGAGGCGCTCCAGCGCGGCGCTGACCTCGTCGAGTGGAAAGACCTTGTCGACGGCTGGTCGCATGCCGGCCTCGAGCAGGTCGAGAACTCCCTGGAATTCGCCCGAGTTGCCCATCGTCGAGCCGAGGATGCTGGCGTGACGGAAGAAGAGTCGCGGCATGTTGAACTCGGCTTTGACGCCGGAGGTCGAGCCGCAGAAGACGAGCCGCCCGCCCATCGCCAGCGACCTGACGGACTCGTCCAGGGTTGCCGGGCCGACATGCTCGAAGACGACGTCCGCACCCCGGCCGCCGGTCGCCGCGCGCACCCCCTTCGAGAAGGCGGTGCTGTCGAAGGTCGCCTCGGCGCCGAGGGCTTCGGCGCGGGAGCGCTTCTCCTCCGACCGGCTGGTGGCCATGACCCTGGCCCCCAATGCTCCGCCGATGGCGATGGCTGCCGCGGCGACGCCGGCCCCGGCGCCGACGACGAGGACGGTCTCACCCTTCCGGAGGGCCGCCCGGGTGACGAGCATCCGGTAGGCCGTCAGGAATGTCAGTGGGAAGGCCGCGGCCTCCTCCCAGCTGAGGCCCGCCGGTTTGGGGTAGACCATCCGCTCGGGAACGTGGACCAGCTGAGCGGCGGCGCCGTCGGAGTGCTCGCCGAAGATCCCGAAGTCCCGGCAGTAGACCTCCTGCCCGGCCCGGCAGTGGTCGCATTGTCCGCAGCTGAGGGTCGGGAATATGACCACCTCGTCGCCCGCCTTCCAGCGCGCCGATTTCGACTCGGCAACGGCGCCCGCGCCGTCGGCGCAGATCACGACGGGTGGTCTGACCGGCTGCAGGCCCTGGGCCATGAACAGGTCGAGGTGGTTCAGCGAGGCCGCCTTCATTGCGATTGCGACGTGGCCCTCCTCGACAGGGGTTCGGGGGCGTTCGACGATGCGCACGCCCGTCGGGCCGATGCCTTCCTGGTACTCCGCGACGCGGCCCTGGCTGATGATGGTCATCGCGTTGGTATAGTAGCGGCGCCTTTCCGACCGTCACCTCAGGGGGAACCGATGTTCAAGCGTTCAAGTCACCTGGCCGCCGTGCTCGCCTCCGCAGCCCTCATGGCCTGCGGCTCCACACCGGCGCCGGCAGAGATCCCGGTCAAGTCCGACCTCGTGATGGGATTCGTACCCTCCCAGACGTCCTCCACCGTGCAGACCAACGCCGAGCCGCTGGCCGCCTATATCGCCAAGGCAACCGGTTATAAGGTCACCGCGCGGGTCCTGACCAGCTACGCCGCGCTCACCGAGGCGATGACCTCCGATACCGTTGACATCGGATGGTTTGGTCCCACCGACTACCTCGTCGCCCACAAGCAGAACGGCGCCGAAGCGATGACCAAGTCGGTCCGTAACGGCAAACCGACCTACAACGCGTTCATCATCGCCAACAAGGCGTCCGGCATCACCAAGTTG
The DNA here is from genome assembly GCA_043740835.1 of Chloroflexota bacterium. Taxonomy (GTDB): domain Bacteria; phylum Chloroflexota; class Dormibacteria; order Dormibacterales; family Dormibacteraceae; genus JAYUBK01. The sequence goes on along the minus strand of JAYUBK010000172.1, from coordinate 13,239 downwards.
GCCGACCTCAAGGGCAAGAAATTCGCTTTCGGCGACCCCCTGTCTACATCCAGCAACCTCTTCCCGAGGTTCCTGATGAAGAAGAACGGCATCAACCCGGACAAGGATGTCACCAGCGTGAACATCTCCAATCAGAGCCAGATCGCGATCAACGTCTGTCAGGGCGTCGTCGACGCAGGCTCGATCTACGATGACGCGCGCAAGAACAAGGGTGTCGACACCTCCTGCCCGGGCGTGATGGACAAGACAGTGATCATCGCGACGAGCGACCCGATCCCCGGTGATCCCCAGGCGGTCCGGCATGACATGAGTCCGGCCCAGAAGGCCAAGATCCGAGACGCCTTCGTAAAGCTCGGGACCGATACGGACCCTGCCGTGAAGGCCTCGCTCAAGGGCCTTTACACGATCGACAGCCTGGTGCCGGCGACCGACGCCGACTACCTGGGCCTGCTCGACATCATCAAGACCGCCAAGCCTGAGCTCCTGAGCGTGGTCACCTCGAGCCCGAGCCCGACCAAGTAGTTCGACCAATTAGCCCACCCCTAATTCCAATCCACTGAACGAGCCGCTGGTCCGAGTCAAGGACCTGACCAAGGTGTTTCCGGGCGGCACCCGGGCCCTCGATGCGGTCACGCTCGATTTCGAGCGTGGCCGCTTCGTCTGTGTAATCGGACCCAGCGGGTCCGGAAAATCAACCCTCCTGCGCTGCATCAACCGCCTCCTCGAGCCGACTTCGGGCAGCGTTGAGCTTGACGGTCAGGACCTGACCAAACTTTCCGGCCCGGAGTTGCGGAAAGCGCGGCGCAGGATGGCGATGGTCTTTCAGCAGTTCAACCTGGTTCGCCGGTCGACGGTGCTCGACAACGTCCTGACCGGGCGCCTCGGTTACCAGGAGGGCTGGCGAACCCTGCTGCCGGCGTACACGAAGGAGGACCATCGGCTGGCCTGGCGCAGCCTCGGGAGGCTGGATATCCCGGAGAAGGCCACCGTTCGCGCGGATGCCCTATCGGGAGGTCAGCAGCAGCGTGTCGCCCTTGCCCGTGCCCTCGCTCAGGAGCCCGATCTCATCTTGGCCGACGAGCCGGTGGCAAGCCTCGACCCCGAAACCGCCATCGTCGTGCTCGACTACCTTCGCGACATCAATCGCAGCGACGGCATCACGATGCTCTGCAGCATCCACCACCTGGAACTGGCCAAGCGCTATGCCGACAGGATCATCGCGATGAGACTCGGCAAGATCGTCTTCGACGGGCTTCCCGGCGACCTCGACGACGGCGCGTACCGAAGAATCTATGGCCGCCTCGGGTACGACTGAATCTGCGGCCGTGGCGGCCTACATGGCCGCCGCCGAGCGGCAGATACGTCTGGAGCGGGGCCGCAACCTTGGCCTGGTCGCGGTGCTCCTGGTCATCGTCGTCTTCACGTACCAGAAGACGGAATTCGATCCCGGGATCCTGATCCGCAACGCCGGCCAGCTGCAACGGGTCGTGGGCGCCTTCGCCCATCCCAACACGGCCGATCTTCGGGACATCCTCCCCCTGACCCTCGAAACCCTGTACATCGCGGTGCTCGGCACTGTGATCGGCACCCTTCTGGCCATTCCGCTCAGCTTCCTCGCGGCCCGCAACCTGATGCGCCGCAACCGCCTCGGCACGGCGGTGTACTTCGTGGTCCGCCTCCTGATGAGCGTCATCCGCTCGACGCCCACGCTGTTCTGGGGGATTTTTTGGGTGATCGTCGTCGGTATCGGTCCCTTTCCCGGAGTTCTGGCCGTCTCCACGTTCACGGTCGGACTCATCTCGAAGCTCTTCTCAGAGGCAATCGAGACAGTTGACTGGGGCCAGGTCGACGCCCTCACCGCGACCGGCGCCAACCCGATCCAGGTCGTCATCCATGCCGTGGTCCCGCAGGTGACTCCTTACATGATCGCCAACGTGCTCTACAGCTTCGAGGTCAACGTGCACTCCTCCACCGTCCTCGGGATCGTTGGCGCCGGGGGCATCGGCCTGCTCCTGAACCAGTACATCGGGCTGCTTCTGTACCCCGATCTGGCGATGCTTCTGATCGTCGTGATCTTCATGACGACGATCATCGATTACTCGTCGGCGGCCATCCGTCGTCGGATCATCTGAGCCGCCGGGCAGAATCCCGCCTCGACTTGATCCGAGGCCTTCTCGCTTCAGCGGTCACCCTGTTCCTGGTCGCGGGCGCGACAGTTCCGGCTCTCGCGGTGGAACCCCCGCGTCCCGAGACCAAATGGGCTCCCCGCGTCGTCGATCCGTATCCGGACCAGATGCCCGCGGCCGGCATCTCGGCTCCCTACTCGGCGCCCGCACCGGCGGCCTTTCTGACGTTGCCCTGCCTTGACTCCTGCCATTTCGTGAGCTCGCTCTTCGACCACTGCGGCCCCAGCTACGTGGCGGACGGGCGGATCTGCCGCTTCGACGGGGTCGAGGCAATCGTCGCCAACGGCGTGGACTTCGGCGTCGGCTACGCGATGACGCCCGGGAGGCAGGACTTCCTCTACTACGACGGTCATGACGGTCTCGACCTCGGGATCTACTACGAACCCGTCCTGGCGGCCGCCGACGGCGTCGTCACCTATGCGGACTGGGACCGAGCCTGCCACGCCTGCGGCTTCGGCCGCGGGATCCGGATCGACCATGGCAACGGTTTGGACACCCTCTACGGACATCTCTGGCGATTGGGCGTCGACACGGGTCAGCACGTGGTCAGAGGCCAGGTGATCGGGATCAGCGGAGCCAGTGGCGACGCCGCCGGCGAGCACCTCCATTTCAGCGTTTACCGCCACGCGACCTGGGTCGGCGTCGATCCCTATGGCTGGGCCGGACCGGGAACGGATCCCTGGCCGCAGGATGCCGGGAACCTCTGGATCGGAGGCACGGCAAAGAGCCCCAGCGTGACGGTGCCGAACCTCTCGGCTTCGGCGGCTGCCGTCGCGGGCGGCGCCGACATCGCGCTCAAATGGTCGAGCCCGGGAGAAAGGCCGACCTACCGGGTGACCGCCTACGTTGACGATGGTGCCGGCGAGGTCATCGGCGGTCCGTTCTCCTCCACCTCGATGACCTACCACGGCGCGGCCGGCCACTCCTACTGGTTCCAGATCACCGTGGAGACGGCCATGGGCTTCACCGACGGCGCCGCGACGGGCACCATCGACTTCATCGCGGGGCCCACGGACCGGGCAGGCTAACTCAGAGAAGGGGAGTCGGCGGCGACTCCAACGGCGTCCTCCAATCCTGGCAACTAGACTTTCAGAGTCTTGATTGCCGAGGGGCTTGCGGGCAAAACGATCCTGATCACCGGTTCCACAGGGTTCCTTGGCAAATCGATCGTCGAGAAGATCCTGCGCACCCTCCCCGACATCGCCCGCATCAACCTCGCCATCCGCTCCTCTTCACGCCGCAGCGCGGCGGACAGGCTCGAGAAGGAGGTGCTGTCGAGCCCGGCGTTCAAGCCACTCAAAGAGCAACTGGGAGAAGAGGCCTTCATGGCGCTGGCGCGCAGCAAGCTCAACGTCGTCAACATCGACCTCGGCAGCGAAGACCTCGGGCTCACCGACGAGGGGCGTGCCGAGCTCTATCGCAGTGATGTGGTGATCCACTCGGCGGCCGCGGTCGAGTTCGACAACCCTGCCGACCTGTCCGCCCAGACAAACCTCCTTGGCGCCACCCGCCTGGCCCGGACCCTCGCCACGGGGCCGACCCGGCCGCACCTGGTCCACATCTCCACGGCTTATGTGGGGGGAATGCTGCGCGGTCTGGTTCGCGAGGAGCTACCGCTCGACCCCGGTCTCAACTGGCGCCATGAGGCGCAGGTGATGTCCAACCTCCGGCCTGCCGTCGAGGAGGAGTCGCGCCGTCCCGAGATCCTCGCCAGGCTTGTCAGGGAGGCCCGCTCGAAGATGGGCCCGGCCGGAACCCCCGCCATGGCCCGCGCCGTCGAGCGGTTGCGCGAGAAGTGGGTCAAGGACAGGCTTGTCGAACGCGGCCGCGTGCATGCCCGCGCGATGGGCTTCAGCGACATCTATTCCTTCACCAAGGGCATGGCCGAGCGCGCGGTGTTCGAGCTCCACGGCGACCTGCCGCTCTCGATCGTCCGGCCGGCGATCATCGAGAGCGCGCTGGCCGAGCCTTTCCCGGGCTGGCTCGAGGGATTCCGGATGGCCGAGCCCATCATCCTCGCCTTCGGTCGGGGCGTCCTGACCGACTTTCCCGGGCTGCCCGACGGCATCCTCGACATCATCCCGGCCGACGTCGTCGTCAATGCCGTGCTCGCCGTCGCCAGCACGCCTCCCCCCAACGACTTTCGGATCTACCACGTCGCCTCCGGCAGCCGCAACCCGCTCCGCGTCCGCGGCCTTTACGAACAGGCCGAGAAGTACTTCACGAACCACCCTCTGCGCGACCGCTTCGGGCAGGCCATCGGCACACCCAAGTGGACATTTCCCAGCCAGAGCGAGCTCATCGGCCGCGTCAAGACGGCCAAGCGCTTCACCGATGCGGCGCAGTGGATCGCCGAGAGGCTGCCGTTGGGTGCCGACATGGCGCGCATCTCGGACGACCTCAACGAGGCGCAGGCCCGCTACGAGCGCGGCCTCACGCTCCTCGAGCTCTATGGGATCTACACCAGCGTCGACTGCGTCTTCGACACCCGTAACCTAATTGACCTCTGGGACCAGGTGCCCGCGCAAGAGCAGTCCGTCTTTCCGTTCGACCCGGCCGGTTACTCCTGGCAGCACTACTTCCAGGACGTCCACCTGCCGACGGTCATCAAGATGGCGAGGGCCGACTCGGGGCCTCGCAAGGGCAGGCAACCGACGGGCAGTACCGTGCCCGGCGCCGATCCGGGGCGCGGCGAGCAGTTGGTCCGCAAGCGCGCCGGACGCGCCGATGTACTCGCAGTTTTCGACGTCGACGGGACGCTCACCGAGACGAACGTCATCGAGTATTTCGTCTGGATGCGGCTCAAGGACGAGCCGCTCGACAAGTGGCCGCAGTTCCTCGCCGGACTTGCGAAGGAGGCGCCCCGCTGGCTGAACCTCGAGCGCTACTCGCGTGCCGACTTCCAGCGCAGCTTCTATCGCGAGTACGACGGCCTCGACTACGAAGAGATGAAACGGCTCGGGCGCGAGGCGATGAACGCAGTCACACTGCGCAGGCTCTACCCGGCCGGAGTGCGCCGCATCCGCGAGCACAAGCTGGCGGGCCATCGGATCCTTCTCCTTACCGGCGCTCTCGATGTCGTCGTCGAGCCGCTCGCGGAGCTTCTCGAAGTCGACCTCGACTGCGCTCACCTGATAGTGAAGGACGGCATCCTGACCGGCGACCTCACCGCGCCACCGGCGGCCGGCGAGGCGCGCGCGACGCTCCTCGAGGAGTACGCGTCGCGTAACGGGCTGAACCTCGCGGAAAGTTACGCCTACGCCGACTCGCTCTCCGACCTCCCGATGATGGAATTGGTCGGGACACCCGTTGCGATCAACCCCGACGCCCGCCTCTCGAGCGTCGCGGGGCAGCGCGGCTGGCGCATCGAGCGTTGGCCGATGGCGCCTGGAAACTGGAAGCTCCCGGTGCCCGACCCGCGCTCGGCGGAGTTCAGGAATCAGTTCGTCTAGTGCTAGGCCACTGAGATGCTCGCCCTCCAATTCGTCCGTTCCATACCCAACTACCTGATCGTCAGGGCGGCCGGTGGGCGAGCCTCGGTTGCCACCGGCGAGCTTTCGATGCTGCACCTTGGCGACGTCGCTGAGCCGCAACTGCCGGCGGGCAGCTGGCACCGGGTCAGGCCCAGCATCTCGGGCATCTGCGGGTCCGACATCGCGGCCATCACCGGCCACGCCTCCTTCTACCTGGACAACCTGACGAGCTACCCCTTCATCCCCGGCCACGAGCTGAGTGGCCGCCTCGAAGACGGCACGCGAGTGGTGGTCCAGCCCGTCCTCGGCTGCGCCGTGCGCGGAGTCGAGCCACTGTGCCGGATGTGCGCCCAGGGCCGGATCGGGATCTGCGAGAACGTCACCGAGGGCAACATCCACACCGGCCTCCAGACGGGCTACTGCTGCGACACCGGGGGCGGCTGGGGCGAGACGCTCGTCGCTCACGAGAGCCAGCTCTATGAGATCCCCGACGCCATCTCTGACGAGGTGGCGATGCTGACCGAGCCGATGAGCTGCAGCATTCACGCGGCGTTTCGCGGTGGTGCCACGAAAGACGACACCGTTCTCGTTGCCGGGGCGGGCGCCCTTGGTCTGCTGACAGTCGCCGCGGTGCGTCATTTCACTCCTCCGAAGCGCCTCATCTGCATCGCCAAGTACCCCTTCCAGGCGGAGCAGGCCCGGCGCCTCGGCGCGGACCAGGTGATCTCGCCCAGCGAGGCCTTCCAGCGCGTTCGCTTCGCAACCGGGGCCCGCCGCATCGACAGCGCCAGGGACGTCCCCAACGGGAGGCCGGTGCTTCTCGGCGGCGCCGACGTGACCTTCGAGTGCGCCGGCAACGCTTCCAGCCTCAACGACGCCGTTCGCCTCACCCGCGGCGGTGGGAAAGTCATCCTCGTCGGCATGCCCGGCGAGGAGAAGATCGATTGGGCCCCCATCTGGCAGCGCGAGCTGCTGGTGACCGGGGCCTACGCTTACGGCGTGGAGCCGACGGGGAAGCGCACGTTCGAGATGGCGCTCGAGGCGATGCCCGAGCTCAAGCTCGATAGCCTCGCCGGGCCGCTCTTCGCGCTCGACGATTACAGGGAGGCCATCCCCTATGCGATGGCATCGGGCCGCATGAACGCCGTTCGGGTCGCATTCGACCTGCGCGACGGTTTCTAACACCGGACACTGGGAGGGATACGGATTTGCCGAGGCCGGGCGCAGTCATCGAGGTGGATCGCAACACCCCGCCGACGCTTTTCCACTTTGGTGAGGGATTTCGACTCGAGCGCCTGCCGCTCGGCAGCCGGATCCTCTATCCCCCCGATCCGATCGAGCCGATCAAGCATCCCGAACGCGCCATCCGGCGCGCCCTCAACAGCCCGCTCGACGATGACCCGCTGAAGGACATCCTGAAAGCGGGCATGAAGCTCACCATCGCCTTTGACGACATCTCCCTGCCGCTACCCCCGATGGCTTCGCCCGACATCCGGCAGCTGGTCATCGAGGAGGTCGTCGACATGGCGGCCCACGCCGGGGTCGAGGACATCGAGCTGATAGCGGCCATCTCGCTGCATCGCAAGATGACCGCTGACGAGATCCGCCACATCGTCGGCGACCGGGTGTTCGCAACCTTCTGGCCCGACAGGCTCTACAACCACGACGCCGAGGACCCGAACCAGAACGTCCTCCTCGGGAAGACCGCCAAGGACGAGGAGGTCTGGCTCAATAAGCGCGCCCTCGAGTCCGACCTCGTGGTCTATGTGAACCTGACGCTGGTCCCCATGGACGGCGGTCACAAGTCGCTTGCCACCGGCCTCGGTTGCTATCGAAGCGTCCGCGAGCACCACACCGTGGACACGCTTCTCCACTCGAACTCCTACATGCATCCGCCTGATTCGGCTCTTCATCGCTCCTGCGAGCGCCAGGGCCAGCTCATCGAGGACTCGGTGCGCGTCTTCCATATCGAAACTTCCGTCAACAACCACGCCTTCCCGGCCATCTCGAACTTCCTCCAGAAGCGGGAGACGGACTGGACGAGTGGTGACCAGGCTGCGTTCTTCGCCCTGAAGCAGATCACCGACATGGCTCCGCCCGACCTCAAGCGCACCGCTTTTCACTCCATGCTGGCGCCCTACGGGCTCACCGGGGTGCACGCAGGACAGGTCGACAAGGTGCACGAGAAGACGCTGGAGGCGGTGCGCGAGCAGATGCTGGTTCCCGTCGAGGGCCAGACGGACATCGTCACGATGGGCCTGCCCTATTTGGGCCCCTACAACGTGAACTCGATAATGAACCCGGTCCTGGTGGTCTGCCTCGGGCTCGGCTACCTCTTCAACCTTTACCAGAACAAGCCCGTCGTCAGAGAGGGCGGGGTCGTGATCATGGAGCATCCCTGCCGCTACGAGTTCCATTCGATCCATCACCCGAGCTACATCGACTTCTTCGACGAGGTGCTGGCGGATACCAAAGACCCCGCCGAGATCGAGCAGCGCTACGAGAAGCGCTTCGCGGAGGACTCCTGGTACAGACAGCTCTACCAGAAGTCGCATGCCTACCACGGTGTGCACCCCTTCTACGCCTGGTACTGGGCGGCGCGCGCCCTCCAGTACCTCGGCGATGTGATCGTCGTGGGCGGTGATCGCGCCACCGTCCATCGCCTCGGCTTCAAGGCCGCGACCACTCTCGAGGACGCGCTCGAGATGGCCGAAACCACCGTCGGCCGCTATCCGAGCATCAGCCACCTTCGAACGCCGCCCCTGTTCCTGGCCCACGTCGAGTAGGAACGGAAGATTGGCCGGCCTCCCCTGGTACTCCGGCGAGATGGGCGTCTCGAGCCTTGTTGGGCGGCTTGACGACATCAGGAAGGACTACCGGACGCTGCGCCGCGGCTTTCACCGGGACACCCCGCGACCGAAGGCCTGGCCCGAGCGGTCGGCGGCGACGCCTGACCGCCCGACCGACCTCGGCTGGGCCCGCATGGAGCCGATTCGGAGCATCCGATACGGGCTTCAAAAGGGCATCCTCGACCCATTCACGAAGGCGATGACAGACCCGGTGGTGGAAGGCGGCGAATGGGTGGAGGACCTCGAGCGGCCGGCGATCATCGTCGCCAACCACGTGAGCCACTCGGACACGCCGCTGCTGCTCTACGCGCTCGGCGACCGCACCCGGGAGAAGACGGTGGTGGCGGCGGCCGAGGACTACTTCTACTCGAACCCCTGGATGGGGCGCCTCGTAGGCCTTTGGCTGAACACGTTCCCGCTCTCGCGCACCGGCGGCGCTGCCGACGTGCTCCACAGTTCCAGCCAGCTGCTGAAATCGGGCTGGAACCTCCTCATCTACCCCGAGGGCACGCGCTCCCCCGACGGTCGGATGGGCGAATTCAAGGCGGGCGTTGGTTTCCTGGCCACAGAGAACCGGGTCCCTGTCATCCCCATGCACGTCCGCGGCTCGCATCGCGTCATGCCCAAGGGACGCGACATCCCACTCCCGGCGCCGGTGACGATCCGGATCGGCAAGCCGATCACTCCCGCCGACGGGGAGCACTCAAAGCCGTTCACGGCGCGGGTCCAGAAGGCCGTCGAAGCGCTCGCCTCCGGTCGAGAGGACAGGAGCGTCAACGGGACCTGGATCGAACGCTGGCAGGCGACCGGCCCCCGGCGGAGCTGAATTTCGTGGCCGCGCTCCTGCCACTCTTTCCGCTCCACACAGTCCTTTTTCCGGGTGGCGTCCTGCCGCTCCACATCTTCGAGGAGCGGTATCGGCTGCTGATCCGCGCCGGAGTCGACTTCGGGGTGGTGATGATCCGTGAAGGCCGCGAGGTCCAGGCCGAGGCCGGCGCCGAACCCTTCCTGCATTCCATCGGGACGATCGCCCACCCCGAGCGCGTCGAGGAGCTTGCGGACGGACGTTATAACGTCCTCATCCGCGGCATCGAACGCTTCCAGGTCGGTGCCTTCGACGGTTCCCGACCCTACCTCCAGGCCAGCCATACCGAGCTTTCGGGGGTCGCGCCGAGCCGCCCGCGTCTCGCACAGCTCCTCCAGCAGTACCTGCGCGAGCACGGCGTGGAGGTTGTGCTGCAGCATTCGGAGGAGTTCAGTACGCGGGGTACCTGGCTGGCCGGAAGCCTCCTCCAGGTCGAACCGGCCAAGCTCCAGCACCTTCTCGAGAGCGGCGCTCCTCTTCTCGCCGAACAGCTGCTGGCCGATGAGATCGGGCGCATGCGCCGGATTGGGCGCCTCGCGACTGTTCAGCCGCGCGGGATCTCGCCGAACTGACCGCGCGAGCCTGGCTGGAGTTGAATTCCCGGTTACCGGGTATCCTTCGGAGAGTTGGCAAGGTCATCACGCCCTCAAACCCGCGGCCGTAAGCCCGCCAAGGCAAAGACAGCCCCGGCTCCCGAGGATCAGAAAGAGGAAGCGATCGCAATGGAGGCGACCGTCACTCTCGCACTCCCGAACGCGATGTTCCAGGTCGAGCTCGAAAACGGGCACAAGCTCATCGCCTACGCCGCGGGCCGCATGCGCCGCTTCTTCATCAGGATCACTCCGGGCGATCGCATCAGGGTCGAGCTCTCGCCTTACGACCTCACCCGCGGGCGTATCGTCTACCGCTACCGGGACTAAGAACGCATCGGGGATGGGCCCCCTGCGGAACCCCACCGATCGGCCGAGATACAAAAATCCAGCTGCCACTCCTTGTTCGAAAACGCCGGCGACGCTTTGCCCCGCTGCGCGGAATGAGCGGGCTGGGGAAAGGCTTTCATGGAGTGTGCAGGTCGAAATCTGGTCAGACATCGTGTGTCCCTGGTGCTACATCGGAAAGCGTCGCTTCGAGACCGCCCTCGCACGCTTCGCCCACCGCGATGACGTCAGCGTCACCTGGCGCAGCTTCGAACTCGATCCCAACACTCCAAAGGTCGTCGAGGGCGACCTCGCCTCCCGACTCGCCGCAAAGTACGGCATGAGCCGCGAGCAGGCCGTCGCCAACCAGGCGCGCCTCACTGAACTCGCCCGCGAAGAGGGGCTCGACTTCAAGTTCGAGGACGCCAGGCCCGGAAACACCTTTGATGGGCACCGCCTGATACATCTCGCGGCCGCGAAGGGCCTCCAGGACGCCGCCAAGGAGCGACTCATGAAGGCCTACTTCGAGGAGGGGGTGAGGCCGAGCGACCATGGTGCACTCGTCAGCCTCCTCGCCGGACTCGGGGTCCCGGCTGCCGAGTCCGAAGCGGTGCTGGCGAGCGATGCCCATGCCGACGACGTGCGAGCCGACGAGGCGCTGGCTGCCCAATTCGGGATCAATGGCGTGCCCTTCTTCGTCCTCGATCGAAAGTACGGCCTGTCCGGTGCCCAGTCCCCGGAGGAAATTCTCGGCGCTCTCGAGCAGGCCTGGACGGATTCTCACCCGCAGCGGGTCCTGACCCCGATGGGGGAAGAGGCGCCTTCATGCGAGGACGACGTCTGCGAGATCTGACGTACGGTTAGGGTCCCCTAACCATATAATTCAGGTATGCCTAAGTTTGCCCATGGTACTCGCCTGACTTCGGCTGCTCAAGAGGACTACTTGAAGGCGATCCACGCTCTCTCGAGCGAGGGCGAGGCGGTTGCAAACTCCGTGTTGGCGGAGGAGCTGGCGGTGAGCGCAGCCAGTGTCAGCGAGATGCTCGGCAAGCTGGCCATCCTCGAGTTGGTTACCCACGATCCCTACCGCGGCGCCCGCCTCACCGACGCCGGCCGCGCCATCGCAGTCGAGATCGTCCGCCACCACCGGCTCTTGGAGACCTACCTGGTCCAGGCCCTCGGGTATAGCTGGGACGAGGTGCACCAGGAGGCGGACCGTCTGGAACACGCCATCTCAGAGCGGTTCGAGGAGCGGATGTGGGAAGCCCTCGGCCGACCCGCGTTCGACCCTCACGGCGATCCCATCCCGGGGGCCGATGGCAGGCTGGAGGCACCCCTGGCGCAGTCGCTGCACCTGGCGACGGCGGGCACGAACGTCATCGTCAGCCGGATATCCGACCGCGACCCGGAGAAGCTGCGCGCGATCGAGCGTCTCGGCATCGCACCCGGGCAGCAGATCCGGATCGTTCGGGAAAGCCAATGGGAGGGGCCGGTGTTAGTGCAGGTCGCAGGCGCCGATGTCCCAGTGGCCCTTGGCCTCGCACGCGCAATCTTCACCCGGCCGGCGCATGGCTAAGACCCTCGAGAGCCCGGTCGGGGACCAGGTTCTCACGCCGGAGGACCTGAAGCGCTCGGACGACCGCCGCCGAGTCCTCTCCGCCCGCCGGGGCGGGCGCCGCTTCGGGCTTCTCTGGCTGCTCGTCGGACCCGGGGTCCTGGCGATGCTCGGGGAGAACGACGGTCCCAGCATGCTTTCCTATGCGGCCAGCGGCGCGACCTACGGAATCGGATTCTTTCTACCTTTCATAGCCGTCAGCTTCCTCGCTGCCACAGTGGTGCAGGAGATGGCGATGCGCGTCGGCGCGGTCACCCATCGAGGCTATGGCGAGCTCCTCTTCCAGCGCTTCGGACGCTTTTGGGGCTGGGTTTCCGTGGTGGACCTTGTCGTTACGAACATTGTCACACTCATCACTGAGCTGATCGCGATCCGCGTTGGGGCCGGCTTCTTCGGCGTTCCACCGATCTTCGCGGTGATCGCCGGGCTGGCGCTGGTGGCGTTTTCGATAGCCGGCGGGCGCTATTGGAGCTGGGAGCGTGCGGCCCTGGCGCTGGCGGGCTTCAATCTCCTGTTCCTTTTGGCGGCACTGCTCAGCCACCCCGACCCGGCTGCCATCGGCAGCGCCTTCCTAACGTGGGGCCCGCTTCCCCATGGCTCGCTACAGCTCTTCCTGCTCATTCTCGCTTCCAACATCGGAGCGACGGTGACGCCCTGGATGATCTTCTTCCAGCAGAGCGCGGTCGTCGACAAGGGCATGACGCCGAAGGACATCCCGCAGGGGCGCACCGACACCTTCCTGGGAGCTGTGCTGGCAGCGGCGGCGGGCTGTGGCGCTCTCGTCGTGGCCTCGGCGCTGTATGTCCACCACGTCGACAGCAGCTCTCTGCAGGGGGGAGCCGGCTTTGCCGAGGCCCTGCGTCCCTTCACCGGGTACCCCATCGCGGCTCTGTTCGCGCTGGGCCTCATCGAAGCCGGCGCGCTGGCGACGATGACGGTGTCGGCAAGCACCGCGTACGCACTCGGCGAGGCAATTTCGGGCCCGCACAGCTTCAATCGCAGGATCGCCGATGCGCCCCTCTTCTACTCATTCAACGTCGGCATCGCAGTGGTCGCGGCGGTCGTCGTGTTGATCCCCGGCGCGCCTCTGCTCGCCATCACCCTCAACGCCAACCTGCTGGCGACGGTTCTGATGCCCGCGGCCCTGGTTTTCCTGGTGATGCTCGCCAACGACAGGGAGCTGATGGGACCGCGGGTCAACCCGCGCTGGCTCAACATCGTCGCCGGCGTCATCGCCTTCCTGGTGGGGCTTGCCGGAACCTCCTACGCGGTGGTCGCGGCGTACACCGCCTTCACCGGGCACACGATCTGATGGACGAGCACCGCCGGCACAT
>JAYUBK010000171.1:0-5490 GCA_043740835.1 Chloroflexota bacterium | reverse complement strand
GCTAGCACGGAGTTCATGGCGAGGCGATCTGGCCGGGCTACCAAGGCCGGTTCCATGGCGCGAATGACGGGGTACACCGACGACGGCGAGGTCAGCCGGCCGCTGATCGGTCGTCTTGCGAGAGTGCTTGTCGATGGCCGCCCATCCGGACTCAATCGCTGATGTTTTTTCTCAATGAGCTAAGCCGCGCACTCCAGATGTCCTTCTTCATGTTCTGGGAGGTCCTCTGGCCGCTCACCCTCGGATTTCTTCTATCCGCAATCGTCCAGACGGTGGTGTCTCGCAAGGCAGTGGCAGGTGCGCTCGGAAGGGACGGTATTCGGGGTGCTGCGATTGCCTCGGCCCTTGGTGCAGCCAGTTCCAGCTGTTCCTATGCCGCTGTCGCCATCGCCCGCTCGCTCTTTCGCAAGGGCGCGACGCTGGCCAACGCGATCATTTTCGAGTTCGCTTCGACAAACCTGGTGTTCGAGCTCGGCCTGGTCCTGCTGGTGCTGCTCGGCTGGCAATTCGTGGCCGCCGAGTTCGCCGGCGGGCTGTTGATGATCGTAATCCTGTCCCTGATCTTCAAGTACACCCTGCGTGCGGGAATGGTGGAGAAGGCCCTTGAGCAGTCCCAGCAGGGGATCGCAGGTCGTATGGAAGGTCACGCCGGCATGGACATGGCGCTCACCGGGGGGCCCTTCCTTTCCCGCCTGTTTTCGATCCGCGGATTCACCGCGATCAGCCATAACTTCTTCTCCGATCTCGTGAGCCTCTGGCAGGATCTCGCCCTCGGATTCTTGATCTCCGGCGCTCTCGCTGCCTGGGTCCCCGACAGTTTGTGGCGAACCCTGTTCCTCACCGGCCAGCCGGTGGCAAACGAGATCCTGAGTCCTCTCATCGGACCGCTCGTCTCGTTCCTGAGCTTTGTCTGCTCGGTCGGCAATGTGCCCCTTGCGGTCGTGCTCTGGAACGGGGGCATCAGCTTCGGCGGCGTGATCGCGTTCATCTTCGCCGACCTGATCATCATCCCGATCGTCAACATCCATCGGAAGTACTACGGCGGCCGGATGAGCATCTATCTTCTGGTCGCGTCCTACTTCGCCATGGCGATGGCGGGTCTTCTGATCGGCCTGCTCTTCCAGGCTCTTGGCCTGAGCCCTACCCATCACCGCATCACGGTTTTCGAGACTCGCCCCAGCTGGAACTACACGACCTGGCTCAACATCGGCTTCGTCGTTCTGATCGCCGTCCTCGCGTGGCGCTTTCTCTCGACCGGAGGTGCCGACATGATCCGAATGATGGAAAGGCCGATGGAGTCCAGCCAGGACCACAGGGGCCACGATAGCTCGCACGTTACGCAGGGTGGTCTCGAATGACGCGCTCTCCGGATGCGACCGGCGCCGAAAGTCCGGCGTACACAAATCCTGATTCCGATCCGGCGTGGATGAGAGCCACGCTTGCCCCGCTGGTCGCGGCGAGCTACTGGTTCGATCCGGGAGACCGCGGCAAGCCGTTCACGGTCCGAATCCGATTTTCGGGCCACCGCCTGGGCGTTGACGGCAAGCCGGGAGCGGCCGACCGCTTCGAGATCGTGGAGACTGTTCGCGATGTCCTGCCCGGGAGCGGCCCCGTTGCAGTGACGGCTCGCGTGGCTGGCATCAACGAAGGTGAGTGGACGGTGACCGCGGAACCTCTCCTGGAGCGTAGCCACCGCGGATCGAAGGCCGGGGGGCACGTGCGACCGGCCGATACCCAGAAAGATCTCCCGGCTAATCCATCGTTTTTCCGGGCCCTCCGTTGGTGGGGAACGCCTGGGATGTCAGCGAGCGTTCCCGGCACAGTCAGGAGCACCATCCGGGCCTTCGCAAGTGTCCCGGGGTCGATCACGGGAAGCTGGCCCGTGCTTGTCGGGCTTGGGGCCATCGTCGGATTGATGATGCAGGCGTACCTCATCCGGCGCGGACATGTGGACGGCGCCGCAGCCCTCCGACTATCCCTGGCCGCCTCGCTGGCCGGCCTCATCGGTTCGAAGGTGTGGTTCATTGCTGCGAGCCGCAAGTTATCGGCCGCCACGCTCCGAGAGGGCCTTTGCATCCAGGGCTTCGTCGCTGGCGCGGCTCTGGTGCTCATCGGTGGTCTTCTGCTTTTTCATCTGCCGATCGGCAGCTTTCTAGACGCGTCCGCAGTCGGTCTCTTCTTCGGCATGGCGATTGGAAGACCAGGCTGCTTCTTGACCGGTTGCTGTGCAGGCCATCCGACCGCTTCTCGCTGGGGGCTGTGGGCGTCGGATCAACGGATCGGACTTCGGCGGGTGCCCATTCAGCTGTGGGAGGCGCTTTTGGCCCTGGTCATTGGCCTGGTGGCTCTTGCTCTGGTCACCCAGCCGATAGTCAACGTTCCCGGGGCCATAGCTCTCGGCGGGCTGGCGATTTACACCTTGGGCCGGCAGGTGCTTTTCCCGTTCCGTGCCGAACCGCGTCGGTCCTCACTGGGACGACCCTCGAGCCTGGCCGTCGCCGCCCTCGTCCTCGCGGCAGATGCGACGTGCTGGGCGATCACTTGCCTATAAGATCGCAAGACACTGGTGCCGGCAATGTCTTGTGTCGCCTTCCGCCATACGCGGAGACTTCGTCCGGTGTCGCAAAGGGGATAGCCCGAGGACATTTACGGACGCCGGTTAGTTAGGTAACAATTCATCTTGGTCGACCTGCTGGACGCAGGTAACCGGACGTCAAACAGCTGAAGGGATTGAATCCTTTTTGCTCCAGTCCATTTGGACTCTGACGATCTATACGTACAGCACTCTAGGCGTCGGGTGTGAACGCGATGTGAACGCCGAACAACTGTATCGCTGACGTCGGGAGCCCCGTGATTTGGTTGGCGCCGACTCTGTGGTGCTTGGTAGCGGTCGCAGTGCTGATGAGCCCTTGCCTGACGGGCTGAACGGCCCTGGCTGCAGCACCGCCGCTCCGAAATAATAAACCTGCCCGGTCCAGGACCGGAGCAAAAGGAGGCAGAGTCATGGCACCTGTGGCAGAGCGGGTACAGGCGGTCCCGTTAGCATTGTGGCGGCTGAGCGGGATCGGCTTTCTGCGGATCGTCTTCGGCATCGTGTGGGGGATCGACGCCTGGTTCAAGTGGCAGCCGGACTTTATCAACGGTTTTTCCGACTACCTCACCGGCGCCCAGAAGGACCAGCCTCTCCTGATCCACCACTGGATCGGCTTTTGGATCAACACCGTCGGGATCGACCCCACGGCGTTTGCCTACGCCACCGCAGTCGGCGAGACCCTGGTCGCACTCGCCCTCATCCTTGGAGTCTTCACGAACCTGACCGTGGTTTCCGGGGCGCTCCTCTCGGTGATTATTTGGTCCACCGCGGAGGGGTTCGGCGGACCCTACGCTGCGGGATCAACTGACATCGGGGCCGCGATCATCTACGTTCTCGTCTTCGCAGGCCTCTTCCTGAGCTCGGCCGGCCTGTACCTAGGGCTGGATCGCCGTCTGACGGCGTACCTGGGCCGCTTTGGGTTTCTGGCATCTGGCTCATTCCCGGTGCGGGCGCCAGCCGTGCCTTTGCTGCGGGGTGAACTCACGTAGGCGCAGTGGAAGTTATCAATTTCGCGATCCCGTCCGGGCGAGGCCTGGCGGGATCGTTGAGTTGGTGCGCCGTGCAACGCCGACTTGTGTAAGCGATTCACAGATCGTTCACACCGCGCCTCTAGCGTTATCGGTGCTCGGAAAGACAACTGGAGGCTATTTGTGATGATGAGTTTCAACGGTTACGGCGCAAGCCCCTCGATGTGGGGTCTCGGGAGCGTCCTGATGTTTCTCTTCTGGGGCGGCCTGCTACTGCTCTTGGTCTTGGCACTGAGGGGTAAACGCGGATCACGGGCCACAGGCTCTGACGACGTGCAAGGAGCATTGAAGCGGCGGCTCGCGGTGGGCGAGATCACCCAGGACGAATATGAGAAGACCAGGCGGGTCCTCGACGGCTGAGGTGGGCCCCGGCCGACATTCATTCGCACGAACTCAGGCATTTGGCCGTCAGTCCCGAAAGGTCAGGGTCGTTCGACCCTGACCCGTGGCCTGGACTCGGTGACCATTGGGCTTGTTATGTGTGCGGCGAAGGTTCTGGTTGTAGACGACGAGCGCAAGATCCGGGATGTGGTGGGATCTTACCTGGAGCACGAGGGCTACGCCGTCAGTTTCGCAGGCACCGGCCGGCAGGCACTCGACGCCGTCACGAGGGAACATCCCGACCTGATCGTTCTGGATCTGAAACTTCCTGATTTCGACGGAGAGGATGTCGCCCGGAGTGTGAGGGAGGTTTCCGACACGCCCATCATCATGCTGACCGCGAAATCCTGCGAAGAGGATCGACTTGCCGGTCTGAAGCTTGGCGCAGATGATTACCTGGTAAAGCCCTTCAGCGTCCGTGAGCTGTCGGCACGTGTGGCGGCCGTCCTGCGACGAGCGGGCGTGCGCAGTTCGAGCGAAGATGCCTTCGACTCCAATCTTCTCCGCGTGGACCGCGCCAGCCGCGAGGTATGGCTGGACGGGACGAACATCGGCTGCACCCACACTCAGTTCGAAATGCTGATCGCGCTCATCGACGCCAGGGGCGCCACCGTAGGCCGAGAGCAGCTGCTGGCGCGTTCCCGAGGGTACGAGGCGGAGGCCGATGTGCGGACCGTGGACGCGCATGTCAAGAATCTGCGTCGGAGACTGGGAGACGACCGGTCCCACCCGCGCTACATCCTCACCGTCGTCGGAGTGGGGTATCGCTTCGGCCTGAAACCGGATGCGTAGCTCGTACGGGCTCCGCCTGATCGCCGCCTTTGCAGGGGTCGGCGTGGCCTCCGCTGCGATCACCGCCATCCTCGTGAATTTGACGTTCGGTTCTCTGTTCAATAGCTACGTCAGTGAGCAGCAGAGCACCCGGGGAGCGCAGTCGGCGGCCGTCATGGCCGACTCCTACCGGCAGCACCAGGGCTGGGACCGGTCCGCGCTTCAGAATCTGGGCCCCACGCTGCTGATGGACGGAGGCGAATTGCGCGTAACTGACGCCAACGGCGTCGTGGTCCTGCAGCTGTCCGAAGACCCCAGCCTGGAAACGGTGCGCCTGCACCGCGAGCTGATGGGCAGCGGACCACTTGGTCCCGAGCGCTCCATACCGATTCTCGTCGATGGCACGCAGGTCGGCTCAGTCGCAATCCGGCTGCCCGCGCCAGGACTGCAACCACACGATCTGGATTTTCGCCACAGTGTCAATCAGATGCTCCTGGTGGGCGGCCTGGTCGCTGGGATGGTCGCCCTCGCATTGGGCATTGTCCTCTCGCGGCGCGCCAGCATTCCAGTTCGTGAATTGACTGCGGCGGCCAATGCGTGGGAGCGCGGCGAGCGCCAGCGCCGCGTCCAGTATTCCTCGGATGACGAGTTCGGCACCATGACGGCATCCTTCAACGCCATGGCCGACTCGATAGAGGAGCAGGAGCGACTTAGGCG
>JAYUBK010000170.1:0-1609 GCA_043740835.1 Chloroflexota bacterium | reverse complement strand
GTCGAGGAGGCCCGAAACGATCTCCTCCACCCGGGGCCGCAGCCTTTCGACCATCCGAGGGGTGAAGGCCTTCATCACCAGGTTCCGGAGCCGAGTGTGATCGGGGGGATCGAGGCCGAGAAGCGAGACCGGGAAGTCGAAGTCGTCGGGGATTCCCTTCAGCTGCTTGAAGTTCTCCGACTCGCGGCGGTTCGCGGACCATTGGGCGTGGTCTCTCAGCACGGCCGAAACGTCTGCGTGGCGAGTCACGATGAAGGTCTGGAGTGCCTCGTTCCAGAACACCGGGTCCGCCTCCCGAAGCATGCGATAGGTCGGGTACGGGTTCTCGCGGAGAAGCGCGAGGAACTGCCGGCCCTGGTCGACCTGGACGCCGCTCATGAGCGGCGGAGCGCTGGGGGCGGGCCCTGGGGGACAGGCGCCGGAGGCGGCGGGATGACGTAGTCGGGTGCCGTCCGGGCGGGCTTTCGGCGCGACATCGCGGCCTCGATCGCAGGTGCCAAATGCTCACGTTTGCGGTGCCCGTGACCGGGGTCGCGTTCCTTGAACTCGGGCATCACGTCTTTGGCGAACAGTTCGAGCGACTCCATGATGTCTTCGTGCCGGTTGCGTCCCGACTGACTGACGAAGATCACCATGTCGACGCCGGCCTCCTCGTAGCCGCGCAGGAACTTGCGGATCTGATCCGGAGTCCCGATTGCGCCGCGCAACGAGCCGAACGCCTCCTCCCAGAGCTTGGCGGCGAGATCCATCCCGGTCTGAGCGGCGATCGCCCGATCGAAGCCGAACTGCGAGCGCCTCTCCTGGAACTCTTCCCAGATGTTGGTCTGACCGGGGCGGTGGCTGCCATAGATGTAGTAATGGCCGAGCGAGTAGCCGAAGAAATGGCCACCGTCGAGGCCGCGGGCGATCGCCTCCGACTCGAGCGGGTGGCACATCAGTGGAGTGACGATTGCCACCTCGGGGTTGACGGCGAAGCCGCCGGGCACGCAGTCCTCGGACTGGATCGTCGCGTAATAGTCGTCGACATAGGCCTTCGCCTCCTTCGGCTCGACAAAGCTGAAAGAGAGCGCGCCGACTCCCTTCGTGGCGGCCATGTGGATCGTCTCTCGGCGGCTGCATGCCACCCACAGGGGAGGGTGCGGCTTCTGGAGGGGCTTGGGCACGACGTTGCGGGGCGGCATCTTGAGGAAGCGACCGTCGTACCCGGCGAACGGCTCTTCGACGAACATCCTCGTGATCGCGTCCAGTGCCTCATCCCATTCGGCGCGCTTGGTTTCGCGGTCGACGTTGAATCCGCCCAGCTCGGCTTCCGAAGATGCCTCGCCGGTGCCGAAGTCGACGCGACCGTCGGAGACCAGGTCGAGCGTCGCGATCCGCTCGGCGATGCGGGCGCTGTGGTTGAAGCCCTGGGGGAGCTGCACGATCCCGTGGCCGAGGCGGATGTTCTTGGTCCGCTGGCTGGCCGCGGCCAGGAATACCTCCGGCGCGGAGGAGTGGCTGTACTCCTCCAGGAAATGGTGCTCGACCTCCCAGACGTAATCGATGCCCAGCCTGTCGGCAAGCTCGACCTGCTCGAGGGCGTCCTTGAGCAATTTGTGCTCCGACTCCG
>JAYUBK010000169.1:0-1609 GCA_043740835.1 Chloroflexota bacterium | reverse complement strand
GCGGGGCTTGCGGCGGCCGCCGGTCTCGCGATCGTGGGCGCGGCGGCCACCATCGCGGTTAAGCGGGCGTAGGCACCTTCGGCGGCGGCGAGTAGTCCCAGGAGATCGGCGTTGCGCCCTCGAATTCGACTTTCAGCATCCCGGCCTTGTCCACGACCTTGCGGTACATCTCGCGCTCGTTGTGCGGCCGCCTGTCGAGAAGCACCCACGCCGCCTGCAGGGGGTCCGCGTGGCTGACGATCGCCGATGGATGGCCCGGGCCATCCCTGGCGAGGCGCCCGGCGACGGCCAGGATGCGCCCGCCAAGATTGGTGATCGACTCGTCGAAGGGCAGCACGCCGCGCTTCACCTTGTGCACGTACCACTTGGGCCGCAGCAGGGGTATCTGCCAGTACTTGAGACCCTGCAGATGCCTGCCCATCTCGGCCTCTCTCAGCTCGTAATCGAATTCGAGCTCAACTCCCGGCAAGCGCCTGGCGATGTATCCGGCGGTCTCCCGAGCTCTTTCCAAAGGGCTCGACACGATACGGCTGATCCCCGAGTCGGCCAGCTTCTCGCCCAGCAACTCCGCCTGGGCCCGCCCCAACGCGCTGAGCGGAAACCCGTCGAGATGTCCATAGAGGACCTTGCCGGGATTCTCGACATCGGCGTGCCGGATCAGATAGACGGTGCTCATTCGGCAAAGAATGACCGAACGCCGACCCGCCGCCTACATCTGGTGGTTGATGTGCACCCTGTTCGTGCCCTCGCCGACCCCGTCGAGGAGAGCCTGATGGGCTACGGCGGCCAGGTCCTGCTTCCCCATCCGTTCGAAGTTCACGCCGGTCGCCCCGACGCTGATCGTGATGCGCGCCCAGTTGCCGAGCTGGTTGAACTGGAACGTGGCGACGGCGTGGAGGATCTTTTCGGCCGCGATGATGGCCCCCGCCTCGTCGGTCTCCGGAAGGACGATGCAGAACGCGTCGCCCATGAAACCGACGGTGTCGATGTCTCGGACCGCGGTGGCGAGGACGCCCGCCAGCTCGCGGTAGAGCTCCGCGGCACCCGCCACACCGAGATCGCGGTGCACGAACTCGCGGTGGTCGATGTCGGCGCTGAGGATCGTCAGGGGCCGCTTGTAGCGGATGGCGCGGCTCGTCTCGTGGTCGACGAGGGCCTGAGTGAACGTCTGATTGAAAAGGCCGGTCATCCCATCGACGACGTAGAGCGGGCGCGTGTTGGGGTCCTCGCGGTTGGTGGCGCAGCGCTGGCAATACTGGGCGTCGTCCGCCAGGGGGGCGCCACAGGCGGCGCAGGTTGACATTGTCTGCACGTGTTGGCGGTATTTAACCACCTATCTTTCAGGAATGACCGATCAGCCCGACTTGTTCGGGCCCGATCCGGGCGCTGAACGGATGCCGGGGCCGGAGGTCCCCCTGGCTGCTCGGCTACGCCCGCGTGGCTTCGAGGACCTCGTCGGCCACGGCAAGGTGGTCGGCATCCTGAGAGGACTCGCGCAGGCCGGCCGCCTTCCCAGCATCGTCCTCTGGGGCCCCCCGGGCAGCGGCAAGACCACTCTCGCCGGCCTCCTCAGCTCGGCTGTCGGCGCTCGCCAGGTCAGCCTCAGCGC
>JAYUBK010000168.1:0-5542 GCA_043740835.1 Chloroflexota bacterium | reverse complement strand
CGAGACCACCGTGGAGGAGATAGCCGACGCCGCCGAGGTCTCGCCGAGCACCTTCTTCCGCTATTTCTCGACCAAGGAGGACGTGGTGCTGTACGACGCTCTCGACCCGGTACTACTGGCGGCTTTCGAAGCTCAACCCGCCAACCTCAGCCTTGTCGGAGCCTTCCGTGCAACCATGCGTGAGGTGTTCGCGGGTGCGACCAGCGGCGCACGCACGCAGCAGGATGAGCGAGCGGCCTTGATCGTGGCGGTCCCCGAGCTCCGAATGCGGATGCTCGACGAATTGACCCGAACGATGCTGCTCCTAGCGGATGTCGTTGCCAGGCGAGCCGGTAGAAATCCGGAGGACCCTGCTGTCCGGGCCCTGGTCGGCGCTGTGCTGGGGATCGGAATTGCAGCCCTGTTCAACGCGAGCGGAGGCATTGCCTCCGACTACCTCGACTTGATGGACGAGGGACTGGCTGAATTGGAGGCGGGCTTTCCCGCTCTGCGCCGGGCCTAGCCTGTTTCTGCTATCGGGCCTCAGTCCTATCATTAGCAGACTGATCTGCCCAGAGGAAGTGCGTGTGGCGATGGCCTTGGCTCGGATGAGCTGCAAGGGATTTCTCGAGATATCTGGAGGTTATGCACGTGCACGGTAGGACGTCACTTCTCGCCGCTGTTTGCCTCGCACTCCTGATTGCCGGCTGCGGGGGTGGCGGCCAGGCCGGGCCGGCAGCGACAAGCACGCCGGCAGCGACAAGTGCGCCGGCAGCAAGCGCCGCCCCGGTTACCGCTGCGACCACGGAAGCCTGCTCGATTGTCACCAAGTCAGACGCCGAAACGGCGCTCGGTGAACCCGTCGGGTCTCCCAGGCCGAGAAGCTCCACCACCTCGTCGGGATGCGCCTACACGTCATTAAGCGGATCGGCGCGGCTCGACGTCGACATCACTCGCTGGCCCGACCCGGCCGCCGCCGCCACGAAGTACCAGGGATTCTCCAACATCGGCCAGCCAGTGACGGGCCTTGGAGACCAGGCGCGCGGTAACACGGGGATTCTCGTGATCCAAAAGGGCAGCGTCCTGGTCACAGTTTCGATGCCGGTCTCGAACAAGCAACCAGACCCGTTCGGCGCCATGAAAACGCTGGCCCGCAAGGTCCTGGGCCAGGTCTGAGCGACCTGGCCCGAGCCAGGCGCCGGCGGGTTTGATTCCCCTTCAGGTAATCCTGCTCAACGCCGTGATCGCAAGGCTCTTCACCTCGCCCGGCAACACCGCCTCCTGGCCCTTGTCGACGAGCCCGACCGTGATCCACAGAACGATGTTGCCTCTCTGAACGATGATCGTCGCCGCGGGACCACCACCCACCGAATCGGGAAGGTGGCCGGCCGCCAGGGTGGCAACGTCACCCACACCACTGACGGATGTGGGAGTCAGGGGCGGGGTCGCGGAGGCAAGGTTGATCACCAATTGGGCGGCGCCGGCAGCCGCTGTCTTGGCATCGGTGAAGCGACCGACCACCACCTCCAGATCGCCATGGGGTGGGGTGGAATGGAGGGCGAGCGCTAAAACGGTGTGGTGGTCGCAGGCCGAGCCCTCCACCAGGCCCGGCGCACCAACTGATGCCGGCTGGGCGATCGGGCCGGGGTTCGGGTCGGGTGCGCCCAGAACCGCTTGAGCCTCGGCGCGCGTCACCAGCACGCAGGCGTCGAGGCCGTGGCCCGTCGTCGCGGTGACTGCGGGTGAGGGCCGAGGTTTGCACGCCTCATGCTCGATGCGAATGTAGCGGAAGGCTTTGGGTTCGACAAGCTTGACAACCCAGTCGATGATTTCTCCCAGCAACTTCTCAAGCGCCGGGCCGACAATGTCCTTGACGATTCCGGGCAGGTTGTCGAGCTCGCCATCGAACCACTTGAGCAGGAAATCCTTGAGCTTTTTGACCTCGTCACGCTGGACCGTGGCCTGCACCAAGAGAAAGTCAGTGCGGTTCAGGCAGTTGGCGTCGGAGTCCTGGCCGGTCTGGTACTGGAGTTGAGCCGAGTTGCGGTCGTCGAGCCTCGTCTCCTCCGACTGCACGGTCGCGGCCGAGGATGGCATCGGGTCTGCGATCCACGTGACCGGATCGTGATTTCGGGCGTTTAGCGACTTGAGATCGAAACCAAAGCTGGTGAGACAACTCGAGAGGTCGCTTGGCCAGTCGGCGCCGTCGGGATTGCCGAGGGTCGCGGTGACCGACCCGGGCTGGCCTGAGTATCGGTTGGCGGCCGGTGCGGCATCCAGCTTCAGGCCCATGTTACGCAGGAAGCTGATCGCCTGGGCGGCGATGCTGATGGCACCGAGGACGGTCCGAATCAGGTCCGCGACGGGGGCCGTGAAGGCGGCGATCGCTGCCTTCACCCCGTTCTCCACCAGGTTGACACCGATGTTCCAGAGGGTCCCGAGAAAACTCAGCAGAGGGTTGGTCGACGGGCCCACCTTGATTAGGTTGAAGAGGTCATCGAAGGCCTGATTGACCCAGTTGGCAAGGGTCTGGCAGAGGCCGGCGACATTGAAAGCCGCCAGCACGGCAATGGGGGCGTGCGCCTCGCCCGTCGCCCCTGACACAGCCGCGGGCCGGGCCGCGGCAGCAGTGTCCGCGAGAAGGAGAACCAGGACCAGAGTCGGGAAGGAGATGCTCTCCGGGTGGACCCAATCCTGTTTGCCGATGAGTCGCTGGGCATAGCGGCCACCCGCCGTCGAAGCGGATTTCACGTAGGCAGCCACCAGGTAGGACGCGGGCACAGCGTCAACGGGTACCGGAGCGAGCCCATCAAGGTCCCTGCCGCTCAATCCGCCACCGACCGTGGCGGCATCTAATGCCAGGTCGCGAGCCTGCCACTTCAGAAACCGGAGGGGGACTGCTGGTGCGGACACTTTCTCGATCGGGCTGGTGTCGTTTACCGTGGCGTAAACGCCAACGCCCGACTGGGCCAGCGCGTGGATCGTTGCGTCAACCTGGGTAACACCGAAGGCCACCTGGTTTGGGACAGCAGACGAGCCCTGAGGGGTCGAAGCCGGCAAAGAGCAGCCCGCTGTGAGCAGGATTGCGGTCAGAGTGACGGCGAGGCACCTACTTCTCACGACCGACTTTTTCCTCCGCATTAGCCAGGGGCTTACTCGGGGACGTTAACAGGTAACGCGAGGCCTTTCGACCATGCGGATGGCTTCGCGCCACAAGCAACGCGACCGCAGACTCAACGGGCGCGAGCGATGAGAGTGACCTCCGTACGAGCGGCTACGCCAGTCCACCCGGGCCGGCCATCGTCAGTTGCACATTGGCGAGGTGTCGTGGACACTTTTCGAACTTTCGTGGGGGGCTGCGGATGAGACCTCAGCCTTCCAAGCGCGCCAGAAATGCCGCGGGCGGCTGAATCGGAAGGTCCGATGCCAAGACGAGAAGGTGACTGTCGCCAGTCACAAGAATCGACGCGCTCGCGGTGGCCAGGGCTACCAGATAGTCATCGCCCGGATCACCGGAGACGGAATCCGGGTGCTCCGCGTCGGCGAACATTGATGCCGTTGCGCGCAGGAGTTCGAGGAAGTCGGCCGCGTCCTCGGGGCCGATGCGTTCCCGCAGCTTTGGATAGGACAGAGCTCTTTCAAGCTCCGCCAGCAGAGCTTCCGATACGACTAATTCGAAAACGCCTCCCAGCCACAGGGCGATCAACCGGCCCGGCGATCCCGCCCGGGACAAGAGGGCCGAGACGAGTACGTTGACGTCGAGGACAGCCCTCAACTAGCGCCGGCGGCGGGTTCTTGTGGAGTGCTGTGCCTCAACCGCCAGGGCGGCGGCCTGATCTTCCGGCATCTGATTCTTGGACCACAGACGATCGAGTAGCTCGAGCCCCAGGTCGCGTCGCAGCGAGTCTTCGATCACCTCGCTGTCGCCCTTGCCCATGCGAGCGGCACGCACCTTCACCCACCTCAGAACTTCCTCGTCCAAGGTTACCGTCGTTCGAATCTTTGGCATCTTCGCATCATAGCATCACGATGCGCCCAACATCGATAGCAGAAGGCTTCCGGCGTCGAGTCGTCGCTCAGGCCGGCAAAGCGCCGAAGCGGACGCGGCCGATGCCGCCACGGGGGTCGTAAAGGCCGATTTTGCAAACTGGCGGAGACGGAGGTCTAAAACTGGCGGAGAGGGAGGGATTCGAACCCTCGAAGGAGTTGCCCCCTTACGGCATTTCCAGTGCCGCGCCCTCGGCCGGACTAGGCGACCTCTCCGCGTGACGGTCAGTCTACCGACCACCCCCGACGATCCGGTCAGACCTTCACCTCATCGCCGCCCTGCGACCAGCGGGTGTGGAAGGACCCCGGACGGTCGATGCGCTCATAGGAGTGGGCGCCGAAGTAGTCCCGCAGTCCCTGGATGAGGTTGGCAGGGCTGCGCTCGCGGCGATAGCCGTCGTAATAGGCCAGCGAGGAGGAGAACGCCGGCACCGGGACGCCACTCTCGACGGCGGCGGAGACGACGCGTCGCCATGCTTCCTGGCCGCGCTCGACGGCTTCTGTGAAATAGGGGGCCAGGAGAAGATTCTGGAGATTGGGGTCCTCCCGGTACGCATCGTGGATGCGGTTCAGGAAGCGGGCGCGGATGATGCAGCCACCACGCCAGATGCGGGCGATGGCGCCGAGGTCGAGGTCCCAGCCATACTCGCGAGCCGCTGCCGTCATCTGCTCGAAGCCCTGGGCGTAGGCCACGACTTTGGACGCGTAAAGCGCATCGCGAACGTCGTCGACCGCCACCCTGCGACCGGTGCCGGCAGGCCCGGCGAGTACCTTCGAAGCCCGTTCGCGCTGCTCCTTCTGGGCTGACAGGAAGCGCGCGAAGACGGCCTCCGTGATTCCGGTGACCGGAATGCCCAGGTCGAGCGCCGACTGCGACGTCCACTTGCCGGTTCCCTTCTGGGCCGCCGTGTCGAGGATCACATCCACCAGCGGCTTGCCGGTGGCCGCGTCGACCTTGGCGAGGACTTCGGCCGCGATCTCGATCAGGTAGGACTCGAGGTCGCCGCGGTTCCAGTCCGTGAAGATCTTCGTAAGCTCCGGGGCGCCGAGGCCGAGCGAATGGCCGAGGAGGTCGTATGACTCGGCGATGAGCTGAATGTCGGCGTACTCGATGCCGTTGTGCACCATCTTCACATAGTGCCCCGATCCGCCCTCGCCGATGTAGGCGCAGCAGGGGATCCCGTCGACTTGAGCGGCGATCTTCGAGAAGATCGGTTTGACCAGCTCGAAAGCAGCGGTTGATCCGCCCGGCATTATGCTCGGCCCGTTCAGCGCGCCCTCTTCACCGCCTGAAACCCCCGCGCCCAGGAAGTTGAAGCCCTCGGCCTCAAGCGCCTTCACGCGCCGTTCCGTGTCGGTAAAAAGCGAGTTGCCGCCATCGATCAGCAGATCGCCCGGGCTAAGGTGGGGTTTCAGATCGGCGATAACGGCGTCGACCGGTGCGCCCGCCTTGACCATGATCATGATCGCGCGCGGCGCCGCAAGCGCGGCGACGAAGGAAGCGGTGTCGGTCGAG
>JAYUBK010000167.1:0-5553 GCA_043740835.1 Chloroflexota bacterium | reverse complement strand
TGATTCTCGACGCATCCAGGTGCAGCCCGGCGACCGCGGCGATCGGCCGCTGGAGGGCGTAACAGCACGGATAGACCTTTATGGCGAGGCCGCCCGGGACCGCCGGACCGGACAGGTCGATCGCCTCCGGGTCGCCGCCGACGAGTCGCATCCATTCTTCGAGCACGCCGTGGTCGGCGCCGGCGCCCGCCCTGGCCAATCGCGCCGCCCGGATCCCGGCCGAGACGGCAAAGCCGACCTGGAGCGGCTTCGCCATCGTGCCGAACGCGCCCTGTACCCCACCCGCTGCCGGGATGGCGAGCGTCATGGCCGTCGCCAGGGCTTTTCCGGTCAGCCCCAGCGCAATACCCGCTGTGACTGCCGCTGCGGGAGCGCCGGCGGTGCAGGTGGCGTGCCAGCCGCTCTTGTAGTGAGACCAGCCGAGGGCGGTACCCAGTCTCGCCATCACGCCGGCACCGGCGAGGTAGGCGCGGGCGCGCCCTCCGGCGCCGAGCGCGGCCGGGACGCAGACGGCGCTGATGTGCGTTGTCGACTCCATGTGGAGGTCGTCGTAGTCGAGAGCGTGGGCGGCCACCGCCCAGGCAAGAGGCTCATCCCCGACCGTCCGCGCCATCCTCGTCACGAGTTCCCTACGCCCAGCGACCGCCACGGCGATGGTATCGACAAGCGCCCGCCTGGCCAAGGCCAGGTCAGCCGCGGTCGGCTCCAGTTCGGTGGCCCATTGGGCCAGTCGCTCAGAGATCAGGATGGTCCGTAAGGTAGCGCACGACCGATGCGCGGTCCGGTTCCACCTCGCCCTCCATCACGAGATCCTCGAGGCGGTCTTTGATCCGCCCCACCTCCGGCCCCGGCGGCAGGCCGAGCGTCCGCATGATGTCCGCCCCGCTGATGACGGGCGCCGTCCTCTCGGGCTGCGCCAGTGCGGCCGCGCGCAGGCGATCGGCAAGCTCGTCAAGTTTTTCGGGCTGGTCGTAAGCGGACGCCGCGATGTCAGCACGCCCCAGGTCCATGAGCCGCCACAGATCCGGCCCGGCGTCCCGTGCCAGCCTGCGGATGGCGCCGTCAGTCCAGTCCGAGCTGTAGAAAACGGGGCGAAGGTGTAGCCGCACGAGCATCGTGACCCGCTCCGTGATCGCGTTGCTGAAGCGAAGGCGCGTTAGGGCTTCGGTCGCCATCGCAGCGCCGATCTTGTCGTGGCCGAGAAAGGTGCCGTCGGGGGCTGCCGTGGCCGGCTTGCCAACGTCGTGGAGGACCGCGGCGAGTCGCGTGACGAGGTCGGCCTGAGTAGCCTCTACCGCTCGCACCGTATGCCCGAAGACGTCGTAGCGATGGTAGCCGCCCTGGACGACACCCTTGGTGGAGCTCAGCTCGGGCAGTATTTCCGGGAGCAACGCCCCATCGTCGAGCATTTCCAATGCCTGCCGGGGACGCGGAGAGACGAGCATCTTGCGCAGCTCCTCACTGATGCGCTCGATCGAGATGACCGGCGGGCGCAACCGTTCGTGCAGCTCGCGCATCGCAGGTAGCAGGCTGGGGTCCAGCTCGAAGCCGAGTTGAGCTGCGAAGCGAATCGCGCGGAGCATCCGGAGGGGGTCGTCTGTGAATGTCGCAACGGGATTGAGCGGGGTGCGCAGGATGCCCGCTCGGAGATCGTCCAGCGCTCCGCCAAGTCTGTCCGCGACCTTCCCTTCGAAGTCCATCAGCAGGGTGTTGACGGTGAAGTCACGGCGGCGGAGGTCCTCATCAAGGGCGGCGGGCCGGACATCCGGCTTTCTCGAGTCCGGCGCGTAGCTCTCTGCCCGGGCCGAGGCGAACTCGACGATCCGAGCCTTCCAGCGGACGTGGGCGGTCCCAAAGCGCTCGAAGATGACCGGCGGCGCCGATCCGGTGCGGCGAGCGAACTCGACCGCGAGGTCGTGACCGCGACCGTCTTCGACGACTATGTCCAGCTCCTGATTGGGGCGTCCAAGCAAGTGATCGCGGACATGGCCGCCCACTGCCCAGGCCCGCGCGCCGATCGCGGCGGCCGACTCCGCGAGGATCTTGAAGGCCGGATCTATAGGTTCGCTCGAGCCCATTCGACAGCTCCCACAAGACCGACGTCTCTTCCGAGCGCAGCCCTGAGCACCTTCGGTCGGCGGCTGGGGGTGACGAAGGGAGAGCTCCTGATAGGTTCTCTAAGCCCCTTCGACACCAGCTTCCAGGAGTTCGTGATCCCACCACCGACGACGATCACATCGGGGTCGATGAGGTTGGTGAGGTTGAGCAGGGCGAGGCCTACCTTGGCGGCTGCCGCCTCGACCACGGCGAGCATCGCCCTGTCGCCCGCAGCGGCGGCGGCGAAGACATCGACGGCGCTCCGCCCGGTCAGGCGAGCGATCGAGGTGCCGCTGGCGTAGGCCTCGGTGCAGCCGTGCATACCGCACGCGCAGAGCGGGCCCTGAGGATCGAGAATCATGTGCCCGATCTCGCCGGCGGTCCCGTGGGCGCCGCTATAGAGACGCCCGTCAAGGATCAGACCGGCTCCGATCCCGGTACTCCACGTCACGTAGACGAGGCTGCGAGCACCCCGACCCGCGCCGCGCATGTATTCACCAAGGCCGGCGACATTGGCGTCGTTCTCGAGCGTCACCGGAACTCCCAGCGCTGTGGAGAGCATTGGCGCCAGTGGCAGGTTGCGGCGCCAGCCCGCGAGGTTGGGTGGGTTGATGAGGTAGCCGCTGACCGGGTCGCAAGGTCCGGGCGCTCCGATCCCGACGAGGCGCAGTCGCTCGCCGCGAGCGAGAGCCTCGAAACCGGCGACCGCCCACCTGATGAACCCCTCCGGTCCACCCAACGACGGAGTCGCCGCGCGCAGGCTGCCGGTGATGGCGCCATCCGCACTCGCCACGGCGAGACGGACCCGGGTGCCGCCGAGGTCGATCCCGCCGATCACCCGGTCAGCGTAACTTCCGAAGGTCTCCCTCGCGGCGGGTGACCCGCTGGCCGTCCAGGTACTCCAGGAGTGCCAGCACCGGGCGCCGGCTGGCGCCCATCCGATCGCGAAGTCCCGCCACCGTGACGCTGCCTTCTGCAGCGCAGACCTCACGAACGACCACGACGGCGCTCTCATAGCCGGCGCGGGTGAAGACGATGTCCGCGGAGAGGCGCACGAGGTCTCCGCTTTTGAGCAGTGCCCGCAGGACCTCGGGCCCGGCACCCGCCTGCCTGGTGGCGTCGGCGATGCTGGGGGGCGACCAGGGTTGAGCGTCGAGAATGCCGATCAGCTCGCGGCCGAACTCCGCCGCCGGGGCCAGCGCCACCGCGTGGTCGGGTAGCCCGACCTCGCCGCCGCGCTCGACGGCAAGGCCCGCCCGCGCCAGCTCGACGAGCACGGGTCCGAACACCGGCGTCGCCAGCGCCAGCCGGCTCTTCAGCTCCTCGCGCGGCATGCCCGCGCGGAGGGGGTGGGCGGCGTGGTACTCGTCGAGTAGCCTGGCCGTCCGAGCAGCCAGGGCATCCCATGTCGAAGGCGCGAATAGGTAGCCACCCGCCCGGTGCGCCTTCAGTTTTGTGAGGTCAGCCGCGGGAGCCATCGTGGCCTTCAGGAGAGCGGCCTCCGTGATGCCGCGCGGGTACTTGGACAGTTCTTCCTGAAGTACGTCGCCGGCGACCCGGCGTTCGAGAGACGCCCACACCGACTCATCGTGGCGGGGGTGGCGGCGCGGGTTCACGTCGGCGAAGCGGCCACCAGCGAGGGTCGAGGCGGGGCTCGGCAGACGGAGAACGAACCTGTCGCCGGGCGCCGCTGCGATCGGGGCGGCCAGATACAGCTGGACCCAGCCGCTGGACCCGGCGGCGATCTCGTCCGACTCGAGGACGATCGCCCGTGCGGAGACCTCTGCGGTGCCGCTGTGAAGCATGAGGGCGGCGCCATGGCGGAGCGCCCGCGCCGCTCCCGCCAGGACAGAAACGCGCGCGTCGATTCGCCGCGACGCCGTCATTGTGCCGGGCCGGGACAGGACTTCCCCCCGCTCGATGTCTTCCCGCTCGATCCCGACCAGGTTCGCCGCAATGCGGCTTCCCGGCGCGGCCACCTCGACCTTCGCATTGTGTTGTTGGAGACCGCGTATGCGCACTCGGCGACCGCTGGGCAGCGCCTCCAGTTCTTCGCCGACCTTGAGGCTGCCGTCGACGAGCGTTCCTGTGACGACCGTCCCGAAACCGTCGATCGTGAAGACCCGGTCGACTGGCAATCGTGGGCGGCCTGCGTCGGCACGTTGCGGCGTGGCGTCCAGAAGGTCGTCGAGCTTTGCCTTGAGCACGTCGAGGCCGGCACCGGTGAGTGCCGATACCGCGACGATCTCGATGCCCGCCAGGCTCGTCTCCTCCAGGCGCTCGGAGATTTCGGCGGAGACGAGGTCCAACCAGTCCTGCTCGACGAGGTCGGCCTTGGTGAGGACCACCAGGCCACGCTGGATCTCGAGCAGGTGGACGATCTCGAGGTGTTCGGCCGTCTGCGGCATCACCCCCTCGTCCGCCGCGACGACCAGGAGAACTGCGTCGAGACCGTGGACGCCGGCCAGCATGTTGCGGATGAAGCGCGCATGGCCCGGCACGTCCACGATTCCGACGAGTCGACCGCTCGGGAGCTTGAGGTGGGCGAAGCCGAGGTCGATCGTCATCCCCCGCCGCTTTTCCTCGGCCAGCCGGTCGGGGTCGATCCCGGTGAGTGCATGGATGAGGGTGGATTTGCCGTGGTCGATGTGACCCGCGGTGCCAACCACGAAACTCACCTCGGAAGACTCACTTGCGCAGTGAGGCGACGGCTCGCTCGATGGCGTCGAAAAGGACCTCGTCCTCCCCGCGCAGGATCGTCCTCGGATCGATACAGCAAAGATCGGCCTCGATTCGCACGAGGACCGGGGGATCCCCGAGCCGGAGGGCCGTCGCAAGCCTCGAGGCCGGCCCGGTGATGGCTACCAGCACGGTCGGAAAGCCGCGCCCGGGTAGCGACCCGCCCCCTGCCGCCGAGTCGGCGTCGATGAGCCTCGTTTCGATCGCGCGGTCGCCCAGCTTGATGGTGATCCATGCGGCCCGCCGTCGAAGATCGGAGACGGGTGTCGAAAGCATTTTCTCCACGGGGAGGCTGCCGGCAGCGCCCAGCAGCCGGTCAAGGAGGGTCCCCTGCAGCGCCGCCAGCGTGAGCTTGTCGACGCGCAGGGCTCGGGCGAGCGGGTGCTTCGCACACATCCGAACGGCGTCCTCGGCGCCGAGCAGGATTCCCGCCTGCGGTCCCCCGAGCAGCTTGTCACCGGAAAACGTCGTCAGTGTGGCGTGCTTCAGCGAGTCCACTACGGACGGCTCTCCATGGGCACCGTCAAGGGAACCGCTGCCGAGGTCGTCGATGAGCAGCAGACCATGGCGGTGCGCAACAGAGGCCAGTTCGTCCAGGCGCGGCGCCTCGGTGAATCCGGTGACGACGAAGTTGGAGGTGTGGACGCGGAGAATCGCGCCCGTCTTCGGCGTGATCGCGGCCTCGTAGTCCGCGGCGCGGGTGCGGTTTGTCGTCCC
>JAYUBK010000166.1:0-16905 GCA_043740835.1 Chloroflexota bacterium | reverse complement strand
GAACCGCAACCGTTCAGCTCAACCACTGAGGAGCGCAGACCGCATGCCGAACATGACTGACTACGAAGCGACGGTCCGCGACTTTCGCCTCGAGGTGCCCGACAGGTACAACTTCGCGCGCGATGTCATCGGCCACTGGGCCAGCGACCCCGACAAGTTGGGCATGCTGTGGCTGGCGTCCGACGGGCGCGAGCGCAAGGTCACCTTCAGGGAGTTCGACGAGCGATCCAGCCGCTTCGCGCAGGTGCTTCAGCACAGTGGCGTCATGCCCGGCGACCGCGTGCTCGTCCAACTGCCGCGGGTACCGGCCTGGTGGGAGGTTCTGCTCGGCTGCATGAAGGCCGGCGCGGTGGCGGTTCCCGGGACCGTACTGCTGACTCCCAAGGACATCCTTTACCGGAGTGGGCTCAGTGAAGGTGTGGCGTACGTGTGCGATTCCGACAATGCCGAGAAGGTCGATCAGGTCGCAGGCGAATTGCCGTACCTCAAGAACAAGTTCATCGTCGGCGCCGAGCGGGACGGCTGGCGGTCCTACGAAAACGAGATCGAAGCGGTTTCAGGGCATTACCTGGACCCGGACACGAGCGCCCAGGACCCCATGCTCATCTACTTCACTTCGGGCACCGTGGGGAACCCGAAGATGGTCCTCCACACGCACGCTTCGTATGGCATCGGCCATCAGGTCACCGGCCGTTTCTGGCTCGACCTGACGCCCAACGATCTGCACCTGAACCTGTCCGAGACCGGATGGGCGAAGGCCGCCTGGTCAAGCTTCCTCGGACCCTGGAACATGGGCGCCGCCCTCTTCGTGCAGGACGCCCGCGGCAAGTTCAACGCGCCCGAGACGTTGCAGATCCTCGAGAACTTCCCGATCACCACCTTCTGCGCGCCGCCGACGGCGTATCGAATGCTCGTGCTCGAGGACCTCTCCAGGTACAGGACCCACCTGCGCCACTGCGTCGGTGCCGGCGAGCCGCTCAACCCGGAGGTGATCTCGACCTGGGAGCGCGGCACGGGCCATCTGATCCGCGACGGCTACGGCCAGACCGAGACGATCCTGCTCTGCTGCAATTTCCCTCCGCTGGAGGTTCGGCCGGGCTCGATGGGCAAGCCCTCTCCGAGTGTCAACGTCGCCGTCATCGACGAGGATGGCCACGAGTTGCCCACGGACAGCGAGGGTGACATCGCCGTTCGGGTGAAGCCGGAGCGACCGGTGGGCCTTTTCAAGGAGTACTGGCGCAATCCGGAGGCGACGCAAAACTGCATGCGTGGCGACTGGTACGTCACGGGCGATCGGGCCTACGTCGACGGCGACGGTTACTTCTGGTTCGTAGGCCGCGCCGACGACGTCATCATCTCCGCCGGCTATCGGATCGGCCCTTTTGAGGTTGAAAGCGCACTGCTTGAGCATCCCGCGGTCGCCGAAGCCGCGGTCGTGGGCAAGGGTGATCCGATGCGGGGCACGATCGTGAAGGCGTTCGTGATCCTGGCCCCCGGCCACCCTGCCAGCGCGGAGCTCGCGACGGCGCTTCAGGACCACGTAAAGAAGGTGACGGCGCCGTACAAGTATCCGCGTGAAGTCGAGTTTGTGAGCGAGCTTCCGAAGACCATCTCGGGCAAGATTCGGCGGGTTGAACTGCGCGCCAAGGACTGACTTAACGAACCTTTACGTCTCTTCACGGTGGTAGCGTTCCCAAGTGCGCGCCTGAACGGGTACCTTCTTATGGTTGACTCCCCTCGTTGAATTCGTGGGCGTCAGCCGCGTTTACGGGCAGGTGGTGGCGTTAGACGACATCTACCTCCGGCTCATGCCGGGGGAGTTGGTCTTCCTCCTCGGCCCGTCAGGCGCTGGCAAGACGACACTGCTCCGCCTAATTAACCGAGAGGTCCGGCCCTCCAACGGGGAGGTCTGGGTCGATGGGTTGCCTTGTCATGACCTGCCCGCCCAACGGGTCGCGGAGCTGCGCCGCAAGATCGGCGTGGTATTCCAGGACTTCAAGCTCTTGCCTCGGTTGACCGCCCTTGAGAACGTTGCTTTCGCTCTCCAGGTCACGGACCTGCGAATCTCCGACGAGGAGGCCCGGGAACGAGGGCTCGACGCCCTCGACGCCGTCCATCTTCATCACAAGGCGGACGTGTATCCGCTCCATCTCTCCGGTGGCCAGCAGCAGCGCGTCGCCATCGCTCGCGCCGTCGTCAGTCAGCCCTCGCTCCTGATCGCCGACGAACCGACGGGGAACCTTGATCAGGAGACCGCCTGGCAGATAACCGACCTGCTCGAGCAGATCGCCAATTTCGGAACCACGGTGCTTGTCGCGACCCACAACATGGAGATCGTCCGCCGACTCCAGCGCCGCACCGTCACGCTTGTCGCCGGCAGGCTCGCGGACGACCAACCGGCCGGGCGGGCCGGTGAGCTGGTATGGCTAACGTCCTAGAAGGCCCGCGGACCCCGCGGCTGCGCCTCATCCGCGTCATCGTCCGCAATGCGTCCCGCTACCTCGTCGGGAGCGCCCTCCGGAACTGGCTGCGCAATTTCGGCAGCACAGCGCCCGCCCTGGGCTCGATGACGCTCCTGCTCCTTCTGGTCGCGCTCGGCGGCATGGCCGGACTCGTGGCGCGCAACGCCTACACGGCCGAGGCAAAGGACGCTTCCGTCCTCCACGTCTACCTTTCGGACAACGCCAGCAGCGACCAGGTCGCCGCCCTCGAATCCCGACTGCGCTCCCGGAGCGACGTGCGCTCGGTCGTCTACGTGAGCAAGGAGGAGGCGCTCGCCCGCGCTCAGCACCGCCCTGGCCTGCCAGACCTCGCCAATGCTGCGGAGGAGAACCCCTTCCCGGCCAGCCTCGACGTGCAGGTCGCGTCGATCGACAGGGTGTCGGCTGTCGACTCCACCATTCGCCGCCAGCCCGGCATAGACGCCAGCCTGCCGACCTCCTACGACCCGGGCGCCTACAAGCGCTTCCAGCAGGTCCTGTTCGGTGCCGCGGTGGTCGGGATCGCCTTTCTCATCCTCCTGACGTTCATCGCTGTAACGGTCACCGCAAACTCCATCCGGGCCGCGGTCCTCGCCCGGCGAGACGAGATCGGCATCATGTTGCTCGTCGGGGCGCCACGGTGGATGGTCCGGGGCCCCTTTGTAATCGAAGGCGCCCTTACAGGCGTCGCCTCCGGCTTCGTGGCCGGGCTGCTCGCCCTCCTCGTCAGCATGGTCGCGATTCAGGCAGGGGCGACGAGCTTCGCGCAGGTGGCCCCGGGACTCACGGTCCAACTGGCCCTGGCCACTGCGCTGATCCTCGTCGTCGTCGGTCCTCTTCTGGGTTCTCTGTCATCACTCGCAAGTTTGCGCAAGCAGATGGAGTCATAAGGTATGTGATGACTCGCCGTCTTGTCGCCGTGTTCGGCGTGCTCCTGGCTTTGGGGCCCGTGCCGGCCGCGGCGGTGAACAGCGCCCCCGCCGCGCCTGCGCCGGTTCCCTCACCCACGGTGACCTCGGCGCCCACACCGACCGGCGTGACGACGACCGACCTCCAGACCGCCCAGCAGCGCCAGGCGGTCATCGAACAGGTCCGGGAGCAGTTGGGATCCACCCTCGCCGCAGCGCTCCAGGCGCAGGAGCAGATCTCGGAGTCACTTCACGACAATGCAATTCAGCAGCAGACGCTGCGCGACAGCATCGCAGATAGCAATGCCAAGATCGACGCGCTGTCCAGCCTGGTCGCCCAGCTCGATATCCGAATCGCCTCGACCGAGACGCGTATCGTCACCGAGCGAGCGCAGATCAAGTCGCTCGCCAGGGCCGTCTATGTGCAGCCCACCTCCATGCTCCTGCTCCTCGTCGAGTCGCCAAACCTCGGTGCGATGATCACCCGGGTCGACGACCTCCGCTCCGCGAGCATTCGCGCCGAGGCCCTCAAGAGTCATCTAAAGGACGACCTCGCAGCTGTGGACAGGGAGCGGGCCGACCAGGAGGCCGCGCGTATCGAGAAGACAAAGCTGCGCGATGCGATGACCGTCGACCTCGGCAAGCTCCAGGATCTCCACGACAAGCAGGTAAGGGCGCAGGAAGACCTGACATCCAAGATCGCCGAGACCCGATACGAGCTCACGACTGTCGACCGGCAGTCGATCGGCCTTGCCAAGCAGATCGCGGACCTTCTCCAAAAGCAGCAGGAGGAGATCATTTCGGCGGCCCTGGGAGCGGTTTGGGACCAGGTCCAGACCCTTCATCCCGTCGGACTTCCGACGGGCATGAGCAAGGGCCATTCGCAAAAGTCCCGTTTCGTTTGGCCGATGCCGAAGTCGACCCTCACCCAGGCCTACGGCCCCAGCGAATTCTGGTTCGAGCCACCCTTCAACGGCTTTGCCCACTTCCACACCGGGATCGACATGTCAGGCCCGCTCGGGGACCCGGTCTATGCCGCGGACGATGGGGTTGTGATCCTCGCGGGCGCCAGCATTGTCAATGGACAGCTCGTCGGATACGGCAACTACGTCGTCATCGCTCACAGCGGCGGCCTGACCACTCTCTACGGCCACCTGGCCAAGGTGCTCGTGAAGGTTGGCGATGGCATCAGCCAGGGCACTGCCATCGGTCTTGAGGGCTCGACGGGTAACTCCACCGGAGCCCACCTTCATTTCGAGCTCCGTGTCAACGGCGCCCCTATGGATGCGGCGCCCTACCTGCCGCCGGGAGCGCCCTCCGACTTCAAGGGATAGCGGCCCCTGCCGCGTCGCTGGCAGGGCAACCCGGACTCCGGCCTCCGGCACTTCAGCTAAGAGCCCGACATTCCCCAGTTCGCGCAGCGGCCGTCTACGCGCCCTGGGCGGGACACGTCTGGTGTGGGCGGTAGAGACGCGCCACTCGCCTCTCTTCTGTATCCCCGTGACTCCTCGCATTCTGACGGCCCGGACGACCACGCAGGCGGATCGTAAACGCCGCTTCGACTCCCGACCTCATCGAGAGAGCTGACGCGGCCGGCATCGAGCTGCGTGCAATGGGAATCGGTCTGGCTCCTGTGGCACGGGGTGATTCCGCTTCTATTTGGGGGCCGGTGTCAGGAAATTCGCGAAGGCGCGCGCCACGTCTCGCGTGGCCTGGATGCCTGACTGCCCGTCTTCGGTCACGGTGAACACCGAGATGATGAAAGGGTTTCCCGCCAGGTACACGATTCCGGCGTCGTTCATGACGCCACCGTCGGCGCCGGTCTTGTGAGCGACGAGGGTTGGGCCGAGGTAGTACGGGATGCGCTCGTTGAAGATCGTATGGGCGAGGAGATCCAGCAGGAGCTGGTTCTCGGCCGGTTTGAGAAGCGACCCCCGATAGATCCCCTCGAACATCACCCCGAGCTCGCGCGGCGTGCAGTTGTTGTCGACCTGGTGGCAATCCGGGGCACCTATTGACGCCGCGTAGGCGTCGATCGCTTCCGGTGTCAGGGCCCGCATCAGAGCCTGCCAGGCGGTGTTGTCGCTGATCGTGATCATCAGAGAGAGAAGGTCGTGGACGCTGTAGCGGTCGCCCGAGCTGGCGGTTCCGTCGAGGGTTCCCGTTCCGCTCATGAAGTCCGAATCCTGGAGGGTGACCATGTCGGTGAGGCCGACCTTGCCGGCGCCGACCTGATTGAGAAGGTAGAGGGCGAGGGGCACCTTGATGTCGCTGGCAGCTTCCATGATGCCGTCCTGTCCAGAACCGAGAACGAGTCCCGACTTCAGATCCTTGAGGTAAATGCCGTACTGGCCCCCGACGCTCTTCATATAGGCGTTCATGCCGACGAGAAAGGCGGCCTGGTCGCCGGGGACGATGGCCGTCTTGTCGGCGCCCAGGGCGACGGTCATCGTCTGGTTCCACTGCACGTTCACTGTCCGTGCGTAAGGCCAGGCGCCGTCGGCGCTGCTGCTCACGACGTGGGCTCCGGTGGGCAGCCTGCCCGTCCACAGTTCGCCGTTCACGGGGGTGCCGTCGACCGTCAGTTCACCGGCGGGGACCGAGACGCTGAGGGTGCCCTGTTTGCGCTCGAGGACCGCGTTGTATGAGGTCTTGTCCCGATGGTGAACGTCCAGGCTGTTAGCCCAGGGGAGGTAGAGGTCGGTTTCGAAGCCGAGCGTGTGCTTGCCGACGAGGACGTCGGTC
Organism: Chloroflexota bacterium; assembly: GCA_043740835.1. Taxonomy (GTDB): domain Bacteria; phylum Chloroflexota; class Dormibacteria; order Dormibacterales; family Dormibacteraceae; genus JAYUBK01. The sequence continues at coordinate 10,772 of JAYUBK010000166.1, read as the reverse complement.
GTGCAGGGCGTCGTGCACGAGGCCAGAGCCCTGCCGTCCAAAAGCGGGGTTTGGCCGGGTGGGTCGCTGGCGACGGAAATGCTTCCGAATTGACGCGCGAGCACCGCTTTCAGGCTCCAGACCTGGTCAGGCTGGAGATGGAGCTGGGACCGGAATGGGTCATGGTCCGCGGCCGAGATCAAGAGCGTGAACTCTCCCGGCGCAAGTACCTGCATCGCACTGTAGGTTCCGTCGACGGCCGTGACGCGCGTCCAGCGCGTCTTGTCATGGGCTCGAAAGAGCTTCACCATCGCGTCGGAAACCGGCGCTCCCGCGTCGTCGACGACAGCGCCGGCGACCGTGGGAAACGCGTGCAGAGTGATCTTCCGGGCTCTCGCGAGGGGCGCGGTCGCGGGCATGAGGCTCGCGGTTGCAACTGCAAGCTGGTGGGAATCGATGCGGTGGCCACCGCTGAGCCACCAGCGGCCGTGCTCATCGGAGAGGGCGACGGCGTCACGCTGCCGGCCGCTGCGAAGTTCCACCGTGGCACCCACGATCGGCTTGCCGTCGGCACCGGTCAGAGTTCCCGAGGCCACCACGGGGGCCTCGTCGCGGATCATTCCGAAGGAGGCGATCGTCATGACGATCGCGCTGATCGCAGCCATCCGGAAACGGGTGTGCGGGAACGCTGGCGGCCCTGGCATCGAATGTTCGGCCGGAATCGCGGCTGCAAGAGCTCTCATGGCTGCGCCCATGCTTATCTACCGATAACGCGCGAATTACGCGAAAAGTATCGGCCCCGCATGAACGGTTGGACTCCCGAACATGACCGAGGTCGAAGGCAGACAAACCGTCGCGTCATGGGGAAGAGCTCGCGGAGAGGCGTCGGCGGCGGCGGAGGCGCGCTTTCAACGTCCTGATGGTGGGCAGCCGCGGCGCCAATCTGAGGACAGCGGCGTCCAGCAGGCAGTAGGCCCCGGCGATCACGGAGGGCGGGTTCCCCTGTTGAAGATGGGTGAACGGCGCCACCGGCAGCCACGTCCAATTTCTGAACCCGGTCCCGAACAACTCGAGCACGGATGTCATGAGGAAGGCGGCGGCATAGACCGGGGCCTGCCGCGACCGAAGAGTGAAGTAAAGGAAGAGCAGCCAGAGGAGTGCGCCCACCTCATCGAAGCGACCGTTGACTCGGGGCAGGATGGTGATCCCCGCCAAGGCCCATGCGGAGGCGGTGATGAGAGCGAGCCTGACGAGGACCTCCCGCCTGGCCAGCATCAGGGGCGTCCGCGCGCTGGTGATCGCGAAGAGGTAGACGAGGCCGTGCCCGGCCGGGACATAGAGCGGCACGTTGTCGAAGCGGTACCGGTAAAGGCCGACAACGAGGGAGAAGTAGATCTCACCGGCCGTGGCAATCGCGACGGCCAGCCAGACCTGGCGCCGCTCCAACGGCGGCGAGAAGCGGGTTGCGACGGCGAGAACCGCGAACGTCAGGACCCCGAGCGCGGCCTGCTGCACGACATTGGCGACATGGGCGTCGGCGTAAAGGCCCAGGGGGGTGTACGCGAGCAGGAAGAGCTGGTAGGCGTACGGCCGGAGCCGGGTCTCGGGGGATTTGAACTTCGAGGTCATGGGGCCCGACAAAAGATAGCCGGGGGCCCGTGTGGGAACCCCCGGCTTGTCGGTCGATCAGTTCGGGCGACTAGGTACTAGCGGCCCGAGATGAGGTCGCCGCTGGCGACGTAGCGGTCGGTCTTCCAGATCTGGAGCTTTTCCTGACGGATCGGGAAGTGGTCGGTCTTCGTGGTCTGGATCGAGATGCCGGGCAGAAGGAGGAAGTTGTCGGTCTCCTTCAGCTGGTTGGCGGCGATGTCCATGAAGTTCTTCCGGCTGAGGTTGTTGCCGGCCTTCTTGAGAACATCGATGACGGTGAACGCGCAGGCCATACCCGCGACGCAGAAGGCGTCGATGACCTTGCAGTCGGGCTGGTACTTGGTGAGGATGTCCTTGTACTTGACAATCCCCGGGTCCGACTGCTGGGCGGGATCGTTGGGGTCTTTGAGGTAGGTCGTCGAGATGATGCCGTCGGTCCCGGCGTCGGTGCCAAGGGCCTTTTTGACGCCGAGGATGACGGTGGTGCTGGCGCCGACGCTATCGAGGTAGATGGTCTTCGGCTTCCAGCCGCTCGTGTAGGCGTTGACCAGCGCGCTCGCCGAGTACGACGGAATTGTCACGATGAAGAACGTGTCGGCGCCGCTGTCCTTGAGCGTGCTGACCTGGGACTTCATGTCCGGCGGATCGCCGGCGTTGTAGGTCGCCGTCTTGACGATCATGGTGTCGGCCTTGGTGCCAAGGCCCTTCTTGAGGCCGTTGACGTAGTCCTTGCCGTAATCGTCGTTCTGGTAGAGGATCGCGATCTTGGCGTTGGGGTTCTTGCCGAGGATGTCCTTGGCGTAGATCTTCCCTTCGGCCTCGTAGTCGGGCTGCCAGCCGAGAGTCCACGGATACTGCCCGAAGTCGTTGCCCCAGTGGTCCGAGCCCGTGAAGACGAAGAGCTGCGGGACCTGCTGCTGGTTGTAGTAGTCGCGGACCGAGAGGTTGGGTCCGGTGCCGAGGCTGCCGACCGTGGCGAACACCTTGTCCTGGTCCACCAGTTCTCGCGCCTTGGCGGGCGTATTGGCCGCGTTGTAGACGTCGTCGACGACCGTGAAGTTGACCTTCCGCCCGTTGACGCCGCCCTGGTCGTTGGTGTAGGCGAAGTACGCCTGCATGCCCTTGGCAACTGCCGCGTAAGCGGACGCGGTTCCGCTGAGCGGGAATGTCGCGCCGAGTGCGATCGAGTCCTTTGTGATGCCGACGTCCGATGCCGTCGGTGCGTTAGCCGCCTGCTGGGCGCCGCAGGCCACCGTCAGCACCGCCATGAGGGCGATGCCGGCCCTGCGAAGTCCACTCAACTTACCAATCATTCAGATTCCATCCTCCTAAACGTGATTCCATTTGCCGCCCGCAACGCGACACAACTTGAACAGAATTGCGACTACCCCGACAACTGTCGATCTTGCTGGCTCACCCCCTCGGGTTGACGCCGTCGGCCTCGGAGGCCGCCCGCTCCTCCGCCATGCCCTCGGCGCGAGCGCCGCTACGACGGGAACCGTACCACCCCATCGCGTGGGCGAGAAGCCCCGCGGCGCCCCCGGGGGCGAAGAAGAGGATGAGAAGTAGGAAGATCCCGAACATCAGGTCCGGGCGCTGGGGAAACTGCACCGACCCGATCTTCACAAGGCTCAGCCTCTCGGCGAAGTAGGGCAGCCAGACAATGAACAGCGCGCCGAACAGCGGCCCGTAACGGAGGCCGATGCCGCCGACGACCGCACCCACCAGAAGCGTCAGTGACAGCTGGAGGGCGAACACGTCCGGGTTGACGTAGGCCACGATGATGGCCAGAAGGCTGCCCGAGACACCTGAAAAAAGGGCGCCCAGGCCGAAGGCCAGAGTCTTGTAGTAGGTGAGGCTGACGCCGCTCGAGACCGCCGCCGTCTCACTGTCCCGAATGGCCATGAAGGCGCGCCCGATGCCGCTGCGGATGATCGTGATCGAGAGGACGAACATGACCGCTGCGATTCCCCAGCACACGAAGTACAGCCACTGGTCCAGCGACACCCCCAGGAAGTCCGGCGGATTGGCGTTCTTCATGTTGATGCCGGTGTGGCCGCTGGTGAAGGTGTCGAAGTTGTCGATCAAGGGCGGGATGGCCAGGGCCAGCGCGAAGGTCGCGAGCGCCAGGTAGATGCCGGTGAGCCGGAGGGCGGGGAACCCGAAGAGGAAGCCGACGACCCCGGCGACGATCCCGGCGATTGGAATCGTTGCGTACCACGGGATCTGCAGCTTGTGCACCAGCAACGCCGTCGTGTAGCCGCCCACGGCCATGAAGGCTCCGTTCCCCAGCGAGATCTGCCCCGAATAGCCGGTGAGGATGTTGAGCCCCATCAACGCGATCGCGTAGACGGCGACATTGGTGAACTCGAACGTCGTGAAGGTGTCCGTCGCCAGCGGTATTCCCAAGAAGACAATGAAGCCCACGGCTGCCATGACAAGGGTCGGCAACGGGATTCCGAGGAAGCGTCCGCTCACACCCGTTTCACCTGCGCCTTGCCGAGAAGGCCCGCGGGGCGGACGAGGAGCACGCCGACGATGATCACGAGGCCGAACGCAAGGCGAAGGTTCTGGCCGTTCGGCAGGTATGTCCCGACAAGGGCCAGGAGGACGCCGACCAGGATGCCGCCGATTACGGCTCCAAGGGGGCTTTCAATGCCTCCCAGGACGGCCCCGGCGAATGCGAATAGGAGGATCGGCTGCATGAAGTTGGGGTCGAGGAAGGTGATCGGGGCGATCATCATGCCGGCCACCGAGCCGACAGCCGCGGCGAGGCCCCAGCCGAGGGCGAGCATCCAGCTCGTCCGCACGCCCATGAGCCGACTCGACTCCGGGTACAGCGAAGCGGCCTTCATCGCGAGGCCGACTTTGGTGTAGGTGAAGAACACGTAGACGATCGCGAGGATGATCAGCACCGTTGCCAGCACGCCGAGGTCCTGGAACGTGATGTTGATCCCGGCAAAGGTGATCGGCTCGGCCGAGAAGGGGCTCGGAAAGGACTTCAGGATGTACCCGAAAAAGAGGCCTGCCAGGCCATCGAGCAGGTTGAAGACCGCGAGCGTCACGATCACGAGCGTCAGCACCGGCTTGCCCTCGAACGGTCGGATCAGGGTCCGCTCGACCAGCAGACCGCCCGCGAAGGCGATCGCGATGGTCAGAGGAAAGACGATCCAATACGGCAGGCGCAGCGTTTCGATGAGCGTGTATGCGATGAAGGTCGTGAACATCGCCATCTCGCCCTGGGCGAAGTTGGCCACGTCCATGGCCCTGTAGATGAGGACCAGCGACAGCGCAAGCGCAGCATAGACGCCGCCCGAGGCGATGCCGCCGACGATCTGCTGGATCAGCGATGTCGCTCCGTTGGCGGCTAGCTCCACTTTCTCTCTGAACCTCCCTGTCTAATCGCCGAGATACGACTTGCGAATCGACTCGTGGCTCGCGAGCTCGCGGCTCGGGCCCTCGAGGGTGACCTGACCGACCTCGAGGACATACGCGTGGTGCGACGACTTCAACGCGATGTTGGCGTTCTGTTCGACGACGAGAATCGTCATGCCATCGTCGCGGTTGATGGCCTGGATGATGTGGAAGATGTCGCGCACGATGATCGGGGCGAGGCCGAGCGACGGCTCATCGAGCAAGAGAAGCCTCGGCTTCAGCATCAGCGCACGGGCGATCGCCAGCATCTGCTGCTCACCGCCCGAGAGGGTGGCTGCGACCTGGTTGCGACGCTCCTTTATCCAGGGGAAGTAGCCGATCGCGCGGTCGTAGTCCCTCGCCACCGCCGCGCGGTCGCGGCGGATATACGCGCCCATCTGGAGGTTTTCGTGGACGGTCAGCTGAGTGAGCGTTCCGCGGCCGGCGGGGACGTGTGCGATGCCCATCCGAGCGATCTCCTCGGGCTTGCTCCCGGTGACGTCCCGGCCGCCGTACCGCACGGCGCCCGTCGTCTTGACCATGCCGCTGATAGAGCGGAGGGTGGTCGTCTTCCCGGCGCCATTGGCGCCGAGGAGCGCGACGATCTTCCCTTCCTCGACCTGCATCGACACCCCGTGCAGGGCCTTGATCGACCCGTAGTGGGCGTGGACGTCCTCGAGCTCAAGCAGCGCCATCAGCCGTCCCCAGGTAAGCGTCGATGACGCGCGCATCCGCCTGGACCTCGCGGGGTGTCCCCTCGGCGATCTTGCGGCCGAAGTCGAGGCAGACAACGCGATCGGAGACTCGCATGACGAGGTTCATGTGATGCTCGACGACAAGCAGCGTCATGTCGTAATCGCGGTGGATCCGCTTCAGGAGGTCCACGAGTCCGGCCACCTCGTCATGGTTCAGGCCGCCTGCCGGCTCGTCGAGCAGGAGCAGCTTTGGACGGCAGACGAGGGCGCGCGCCAGCTCGACGGCCTTGAGCGTTCCAAATGAGAGGCCGGCAACATGACGGTCGGCCTGGCCGGAAAGACCCACGTACTCGATGGCCTCCATGGCCTGGCGACGAGCCTCCGTTTCGAGCCGACGCACGCCAGGCAGGGCGAAGGCGGCACCGATGATGTAGGAGGGCCCCCCGACGACCTTGTGGTGGAGCCCGACCAGGACATTCTCGAGGACTGTCATTCGGCCGAACAGCTCGACGTTCTGGAACGTGCGGGCGAGGCCGAGGTTGATGATGCGATCGGGGCGCGTACCGAGGACGCTCGTCCCGGCGAACTCGACGTCCCCTGACTGGGGTGTGTAGACGCGGGTCATCACGTTGAAGAGAGTCGTCTTGCCGGCGCCATTCGGCCCTATGAGGCCGACGATGGAATTGTCGTCAACGTCAAAGCTGACATCGTCGAGTGCGAGGATCCCGCCAAAGCGGACCGTGATGTTCTTGACGGAGAGAAGGGGCATCAGGGCGTTGGCCTCGGCAAGTCGATGCGTAGTGTAAGGGCGCAGGCGTCGCCGTCAAATTCGCTTCCGGGGAAGGGGCTAAAAAGGCTCCCGTGAAGTGTCAGTCGCTCGGGGTCGGCAGGTCGGGAGGCACATCCGCGGCCGAAGGAGCTCCCGGAGCGGGAGGCGGCTTTGGAGGGGGTGGCTGCAGGTGCACCTCCGGCGCCGGCGGCGGCGAAGGCGGGACCGGCGCCGTTGCGACGTCGTCGACCGCCGGCAAGGGCGCCACGGCGCCGACCTCGGGCATGTATCCGCGAGCCTGCACCGCGCGGTGCACGACGGTGACGTTGTCGACCTGCGGGAGTGGGCGGAGGCCCCAGAGGTAGTAGGCCAGCCAGCCGACAAGGCCGGCCACGACGAGCAGGGGGAAGAAGACGAAGGGCGGGCGAGTCACGAACCCCAGCGGCGATGAGCCGGCACCGGGGACGGGGGAGACAGCCGGTGATGGAGCGGCGCTCGGGCCGGGGCTGGCGGTGACGGCCACCGAGGGAGATGGCTGCGGTGACGGAGAGTCGGACGGGCTGGGCCTGGGCTCCAGTCGGAAGCCGGCGCACCTGTCGCCGTTTGGCGTCCGCGCGCAGATCGTGTGGTCCGGGCCCTGGCCGTCGGGAACGACGATCTGTTGCGAGAAGGAGCCCCCACCGCTGGTGGTCACCGAGGCCAGCGGAGGGTCGCCACCGTCGAACACGATCGTTATGGCCAAGTTGGGGTCGAAGCCCGAACCGCTGACCGTTATGTGCGTGTCCGGTGGCGCCGACGCGGGGATGAGGTTGACGTCTCCCCGCGGACTCGGCGACGGGCTGGGGCTGGGAAGAGCCGTCGGTGTCGGGGGTGGCGGAGGAGTCGCGGTGGGTTTCGGTGACTGGCTGGGAGTGGGCGACGGGGTGGGGCGGGGCGACGCGGTCGTCGGCAGTGGAGCGGGTGTGGAGGCGGCTGTGCCAAGGGGCAGGTCGAAGAGCGTGAGGAGGGCGATGGCAGCTGCCGGGAGCGCCATTCTCAGGGCCCGCTGTCCCGTCAAAACGGGCGAATCCTAACAGTCGTACGCCGACATTCCAGCTACACCATCGGCCACGGCACGGACCAGCCGGAAGTCGGCTCCGGGAAGCGCCAGCCCGGGTCCAGGCAGTCCGCCACCCGGCGCCGGAGCACGGCCAGCTCGCCGGCGCTGAGCAGACCGCGCAGCTGTCGGGCCAGCGGCTCGCCGCGCTCGAGAGCTGCCGCGAGCCGCTCGAGCGGCGCCGTGAAGGCAGTCGGCAGCGATTCGCCGGCGAAGTCCCAGAGGACTGTGCGCAGCTTGTAGTCGGGGTGAAAGGTGAGCCCATGGTCGATGACCCACAGGCGCCGCTCGGCATCGAGCAGGCAATGGCCGGCCTTCCGATCGGCGTTGTTAGTGAAGACGTCGAACAGGGCCACCGGCAAGAAGGCCTCGGGGCTGTCTCGGCGCGCCTCCATGAAGTCGCGGCCGGGATTGGAGTCGATGAAGAGCTGCAGCGATCCGACCCCGTGCGGCCCCTGGTGTCGGAGCACGGTCGGGGGGATGAGAGGCCAGTCCAGGATCTTCGCCAGGTTGTAGGCGGCGATCTCGTGTCGATGCAGATTGCCTTGCGGGAAATCCCACAGAGGCGACTCGCCGCGCGCCGGCTTGTAGACACCGAAGAGCTCGCTGGAACCATGTTTCAGCTCGACCAGGAAGGTGTAGTTGGACGAGTTGGGCATTAGGCCGACCAAGGTTATCTCGGCCTCCCGAAGCAGCGCCTCCGCCTCGTCGAAGGTTAGCGAAGCCGCTCGGCCCTCGGGCTCAGAAGATGGGCCGGGAGCCATTCGCGGCTGGGCACGGGTGACCGCTCGGATCCATGGGGAGGCCGCAATAGTTGCACGCCGGGCGGCCGCCGGCGAGCACCTCCTCGGCCTGGGCCGCGAAGTCTCGGACCTGCCGAGGGGTCACCCAGAGCCTTGCCGTTGCCGGGTCGGAGTCATCGACGTCGGGCAGCGAACGAGCGACGATGACGAACTTTCCCTTGGCCTCGTGGTAGCCGAGGCCAAGCTCCGCTATCGCCCAGTCGGCCTCACCGACGGCCGGCAGGGGATGCGAACGGCCGAGGACGAGGGGCGGCTCCTCCATCTCCTGGGCTTCGAGGAGCTGGCGCGCGCGGGTGACGAGGCCCTGGATGTGGAACTTTTCGCAGGCAAGGGTGACCGATGACCCTCCTCCCCGCGCAAAGAGAAAGAACTGCCGTGAGCCGGGCTGACCTGTGGCCGTGGTGGCCAGGGTTTCGACCGACTCCAACTCGAAGCTGGGGTTTGTCACCCCCTAATTGTGCTTAGCCGGGCTCGACAGGCGTTTGGTGCGCTTCGTTCTCGCCCATTTCGTCAATTGGGCGGCGGGGCCTTGGGACCACGGGAGGCCTCGTCTCGATGAGCGCGGTCAGTCGACGGCGATTGACGAGGACGAACTTGTAGACGCCCTCGTTGTCGTCGAGTCGGAGCCCTTCGTCGATGGGTTGAACGCGCGCCTGCGTGACCCCGAGGAAGCGCTGCCGGGCGGTTCGGTGGTAGCTGGCGACTGTCTGGTCGATCGGGACGGTGATGAAGCCGGTGACCTGCAGAGGGCCGCAGTAGAGCTTCACGCGGACCTTGCGCCCGGCGGCACGGAGGTCGTCGCGCGAGTTCACGACCTCGTTCGTCGGGATCAGGAGCAGGACCTCATCTCGGTTGAGCGTGAGACCCGCGACTGTGTCCCAGAGGCCGACCCCCTTCAGGTTGACGCGGATCCGGGCGTCCTCGACGTCGAGGAGCTCGTCTTCGTCGTTGGCGAGATCGGAGAGGCGGCGGGCCTGGCGCATGATCACCTTGCCATGGACCTCGAGGTAGGTGCCGCCCAGCTCGGCCAGGGCTCCGATCTCTGCGATGTGCAGTTCCTCCAACGCTTAAGAAGGATAGGGGTCGGGGGTTTTACAGTCCAGCCAGTCGGGAATCACAGATGAGTTCACATTCGGTGAAACTGAATGAGCTGCCCTTCGAAGGGGCTTCAGCCAGCAGGCGCCGAGAATGAAACACACAAGCAATCTCACTACCGGAGGAATCGAATGGCCAAGACCGTAGGCATCGACCTCGGGACCACCAACTCTGTGATCGCGGTCATGGAGGGGGGCGAGCCCGTCGTCATCCCAAACTCTGACGGGGCGCGTACAACGCCTTCCGTAGTCGCGTTCACGAAGTCCGGCGAGCGTCTCGTCGGCACCCTGGCGCGCCGCCAGGCGGCCGTCAACCCTGAGAACACGATCTCGTCCGTGAAGCGTTTCATGGGCCGCAACTACCCCGAAGTCGAGTCGGAGCGGAAGATCGTCCCCTACGAGGTCAAGGCGGGCAAGGATGGCCGTGTCGTCATCAACGTGCCCAACGCCGGCAAGGAGTTCACGCCCGAGGAGATCTCGGCAATGATCCTCCAGAAGCTCAAGGCCGATGCCGAGGCATACCTGGGCGAGAAGGTGACGGACGCGGTTATCACCGTGCCCGCGTACTTCAACGACACCCAGCGCCAGGCGACGAAGAACGCAGGCCAGATCGCCGGTCTCAACGTGCTGCGCATCATCAACGAGCCCACCGCGGCGTCACTCGCCTACGGTCTCGACAAGAAGACGAACGAGACAATCCTCGTCTTCGACCTCGGCGGTGGCACCTTCGACGTCTCCGTCCTCGACGTCGGCGACGGCGTCTTCGAGGTCAAGGCCACCAACGGCGACACCCACCTTGGCGGCGATGACTATGACCGCCGCATCGTCGACTGGCTCGCGGAGGAGTTCAAGAAGGAGAACGGCATCGATCTCAAGGCCGACCGCCAGGCGCTGCAGCGCCTCACCGAGGCCGCCGAGCGAGCCAAGATCGAGCTTTCGAGCCGGCTCGAAACGACGATCAACCTGCCTTTCATCACAGCTGACCAGAACGGCCCGAAGCACCTCGAAAAGAGCGTCACCCGCTCCAGGTTCGAATCGCTGACGGCAGACCTCACGGAGCGCTGCCGGGGGCCTTTCCTGGCTGCCCTCAAGGATGCGGCGCTCACACCGCAGCAGATCTCGGAGGTGGTCATGGTGGGCGGTTCGACCCGAATGCCGGTCGTCCAGCAGCTCGTCAAGGACCTCTGCGGCGGCAAGGAGCCCCATAAGGGCGTCAACCCTGACGAGGTCGTCGCCGTCGGCGCCGCCATCCAGGCGGGTGTTCTCAAGGGC
>JAYUBK010000165.1:0-16954 GCA_043740835.1 Chloroflexota bacterium | reverse complement strand
CCTCGCGTACCTCACCCGGAAGCATCGCGACAAGGCGAGCCATGCGGCGGTCCCAGGCGCGGGGCACCCGGCGCCGGTTGGCGAGGTTCATCTCCTCCAACTCACCGACGAGATTGTCGATGAGCCGGATCGGCAGGACCAGGCGGGCACGCAGAAAACGCTTTTTCGCCTGCCAGTCCTCCGCACGGCCGAGATCTCGGTTAGCGTGTTCGATGCGCCTGTCCTCAAGTTCGATCATGTTCTGGATAACTTAGACGATACTTGTACCAAATGCAAGAAAACCCCCCTGCCGGTGACCTTCGGCTTGCGCAGCTCACGGAGCTGACAGGCCTTTCAGCGCTGGTCATCCGCGCCTGGGAACGGCGCTACGGGTTTCCCACCCCGGTCCGGACCGAGGGTGGGCATCGGCGGTATTCCCGCGAGCAGGCGGAGGCGCTCCATCGGGCGAGCCTTCTCGTCCGGTCCGGGTTCCGTGCCCGGGAGGCGATCGCCCGGGCGCGCGAGAACAGTGACGCACCCCCATCCGCCGAGACCCAGGAGCTGAGCGCCGGCTCCCTCGCCGATCTTCTCGTCCTCGGCGACTCGGCGCGGGCCCTCGCCCACCTTCGCGGCTCGGAGAACACGCTCGGCTTCGAGGCCACGCTCGTGGAACGCGTGCTTCCGGCCCTCCGCCACATCGGCCATGGGTGGGAGGAGGGGGTGCTGACGGTCGCCCAGGAGCACACGGCGACAGGAATCGTGATCAGCTGGCTGGGGGCGGTGCGGGCGACGCGTCGTGGCAGCCCTCTCGACGCGCCGTTGGTCCTGGTGGCGACGCCGCCGGGCGAGCACCACGCAGTGTCTGTCTGGGCACTCGAATTGTTGCTCCAGGCTCGCGGCCTGAACGCCCTGGCGCTGGGCTCGGACGTGCCGATCGACGCTCTGGCGGCCGAGGTGAGGCAACGGCGCCCCGCGGCGATCGTGCTCGGCATCGCCCGCAAGGAGGGAATCCCCGTTCTCGGCGAGGTCGCCAGGGCTCTGGCCGACGCGAACCCCCGTCCGCGCATCCTCGCCGGTGGCGCAGGAGTCGTGGGCCCGCTTCCAGAGGGTGTCGAGGAACTCCCCCCGCACTACATCGAGGGATCCGACTGGATCGCCCGGGAGCTGCTCGGAAGCTAGCAAGTCCGAGCCGGCTCGTTCAGGGGCCTGGGTTCTGGGCGGGCTTTTCTCCCGATGCTTCGTCGCGGCGCCGCAGCGACCACATCTGGACCGCCTTCTCAACCTCAAGCGCCGCCGGCCAGGGAATTGCCGGCGGGCCCAGTTCGATTCGGAAGGAGTGTGCGGTCGCCCTGGCCAGCTCGGGATCGGCGCCGGCCATCATCGCCAGGGCGAGGGCACGAGGCTCGACCTCGGCCTCCTCCACAGACTCCCAGGCGAGGCCCAGGGTAGCGGCCCGGCGGCCATCGATCTCCTGGCCGAAAACGCTCAGCGCGGCCGCCGTCTCTCTCCCCACGGTGCGTCCCAGCAGAGTGAAATGGCCGCCACCGGGATGGATCCCGATTCGCAGGAAACCCGTCATTATCCGGGCGCCGTTGGCGACGACGCGGAGATCGGTCGCCATCATTAGATTGACCCCAGCGCCGACGGCATGGCCGCGGACGGCAGCGATCGTCGGAGGTTGCAGTTCGCCGACGCGGACGAAGGCCTGGTAGGTGCGGCCCAGGCGCCTGTAATTGGCGCTCGACACGGGGTCCTTCCCGGCTTCGGCCAGGACCGCGCGGTGAGCCCCGGAGCAGAAGGAGTCGCCGCGGGCCTGGAGCACGACAGCTCCGACCCCCGGGTCGGAATCGATCGCATCGCAGGCGTCGATGAGCTCCTGGACCATCTCCTGAGTGAACGCGTTGCGACGATCGGGCGCGTTGAGGGTGACTATCGCGACAGGTCCGGCACGCTCGAGGAGTACTTCGCTCATTGCTTCGTGGACATCTCCCAATAACTATCCGGGACCAGGGCCGAGCCGAGACGCTCGGCCCACTCGTACTCGGTGCCGTACTCGTCGCGCCAGGAGAGCAGGCGGCGCGTGAACTGATGAAGCTGGTGCTCGTCGGTGAAACCGATGGCGCCGTGCACCTGGTGGGCGATCCGCACCGCGTGGCCGGCGGCGCTGCCGGCTCGCACCTTGGCTGCCGCGATGCGCTGCCAATCCGGCTGTTCCAATGCCACCGCAACGGATGCCCGGGCTGCGGCGACCTCCGCGGCCAGAATCGCGAGCTGCTCCTGGATGGCCTGGAAGCGCAGCAGCGGGGATCCGAACTGCCTGCGATCGCCCGCGTAGGTGACGCTCAATTCGAGCACGGTCTCCAATGCCCCGGCGATCTGAACCGCCCGCATGAGCGCTCCTCGTTCTTCCAGGGCGGCGCGCCCGGGGCCGGACACGAGGCGGGGCAGCGGTCCGGCGAGCCGGAGCGTGTCGCGAGGCTCGCCGGCGACGTTGGCACCGGGCTCGACCACGTATGCGTCCTGCCGGATCAGTGCGACACCATCATTGGTGATCGCGACGACCGCGCCGGCGTGGCGGCCATAGGGAACGCCTGCAGCAACCCCGTCGTTGAACCAGCCGGCTGTGAGCGGTCCCGACGGCGGGTCGATGCCGGCCTCGCCCAGCGCCCAGGCGGCAAGCATCGCCGTCTCGGCGAGAGGCACGGGAGCAGCGTGCCGCGCAGCGACCCGCACGACTTCGGCTGCCTCGGCGAGACCCGCTTCCCAGCCCGCCGCCGTCAGGCCGGCGTTCTCAAGGCTGCGCCAGACTTCCGGCGACCAGCCGTCCTGCTCCGACACGCGCCGCCGCTCGGGCGTCAGCTCGCGCCGGAAGAGGTCCTCGGCCGCCCCGGTGAGAAGTTCCTCGACATCAGCCACGGCCGGCGATCCCCCTGGCGACGATGCCACGCAGGATCTCGTTGGTACCACCTCGGAGCGTGAAACCGGGGCCGGCCAGCTCCGCCTCTGCGAGCAGCCGCCCATACGCGGCCGAACGGCGAGACGGGGGCACCCGCCGTGCCTCTTCGGTGACCTCACGCTCGAAGCGGGTGCCCAGATCTTTGACGAGGGCCGCCTCGATGGCCGGCGCGCGGCCCTCCTGGATGGCCGCCGCAACGCCAAGCGAGAGCCTGCGGAGCGCCCAGAGCTGGGCGGTCAGGTGGCCCACGACGGCCCGGTCGAGGCTGGATTCGGCGACCATCGCCTGCAGCAGTGGGAAGGTGCTGAGGAAGCGTTCGGGGCCGCTACGCTCGAAAGCCAGCTCGGAGACCACCTGGCTCCATCCCTCCCCCAACTTGCCCACGAGCATTCCGTCGGGGACCGACACGTCATTGAGAAAGACCTCGTTGAAATGGTGTTCGCCGGTCAGGAGTCGGATGGGGCGAACCTGTACGCCCGGTGCCTTGAGGTCGATGAGGACCTGACTCAGGCCGTGGTGCCGGTCCTCCCCCAGCGGTTCCGTGCGGACGAGCGACAGCATCAGGTGGCCGCGGTGAGCACCACTCGTCCAGACCTTGGTCCCGGACACGCTCCAGCCACCCTCCACGCGCCTGGCGCTGGTGCGGATCGACGCCAGATCGGACCCCGCATCCGGCTCGCTCATGCCTATGCAGCAGAAGAGCTCGCCGCGCGTCATGGCGGGCAGAAATTGGCGGCGCTGCTCCTCGGTGCCGTAGCGCAGGAGCAGCGGCCCGGTCTGGCGGTCGGCGATCCAATGCGCCGCAACCGGCGCCCCGGCGGCCAGGAGTTCCTCGGTGACGATGTAGCGTTCGAGCGCCGAACGCTCGCCGCCTCCGTACTCTTTCGGCCACGTCATCCCGAGCCAGCCCCGGGCCCCCAGGCGGCGGCTGAAGTCGGGATCGTAGCCGGCCAGCCAGTTGTCGCAGCGCGGCCTGAAGGCGCCGGAAGCGATCTCGCCGGCGACGAACGCCCGCACCTCGGCGCGGAGTTCTGTGGCGCCCTCCGGCAGCACCGGGCGCGGGAAGTGAAGCGCGCGGTAGCTCATGACCCGATCCTAAGGCGAGGTGCGAGCGAAGGCCACTAGCCACAGCTCGTGAGCGTTACCGGGCCCAGGCCCTCGACGCTGATACCTCTCCGGCTTGCCGCGAGCTTGCCGAGGGCGTACAGAAGGCCCCTGGTGTCGGAGGGCGAGTCCATCACGAAGCGGGTGCGCACGCAGGTCTGCGAACCTTCGTCCCACGCCACGTACTGGTCGCCACCCCAGCCCGCTGTCGCAGCGCGCGTCTCGCTCGAACTGAGGGAACCAGACTTTTGGAGCGACTCCAGCATGAGGAGGAGACCCATCTCGCCGAGCACACCATGGTCGATGAGAGTGCCGCCGGCCTGCGGAGCATCCACCGGGTGCGCGCCGTCGCCGCTGAAGTACTTTTCGGGGTGAAGCAGTTGCGAGCTCGTCGTGGGATAGGTCGCGAAAGCCTTATCGAGTCCGTCCTGGCCCTGCCGTTGGAGCACCGCCTGGTCGAAGATCGGGCCGACACGGTAGGGGAACGCGAAGATCTCGACGAGGACAGGTGGCACCGCTGCCGGAACGCCACCGCCTGCGCCCTGCTCGCGCCGCACGTCGTCCTGTTGGGACGGGGTCATCGACGCGTAGTACTCGCGCTCGATTCTCACCGCGTCTCCCTCGATCACCGACTTCGTCGTCACACCGCTCTCGTCGTCGTCCTTGACCTTGACCCCGTCAAGGTTGAAGTACTGGTCCTGGAGTGCATGAGTCAGCTCGTGAACCAGCGTCAGGCGAACGGCCGGCGTGACCTCGGCGCCCCGGACGACCAACTCCTTGCTCTTAGGGTCGTAGTACCCCACCACCGAGCCGCCGAGAAGGGCGTCCTCCGCCTTGCCAAGGTCGAGGTCTCCCTGGATGAGACCCAGAGCGCGCAGAATTTTGGTCTCCTTATCGAGCTCCGCCTTGTCGTTCGTGCTCTTGGAGAGGAGCCGGTCGGTGAATGCCTTGTCGTCGAGCAGTTTCACCGCCACTTCCGTCTTGAACACGAGGCCCCGATGAGCCTCCACGAACGCCCTCGCGATCGGAACGAAGTCCTGTATCGCGGCCGAGGTGATGGGACTGGGGCTGCTGGGACTGGGGCTGCCCAAGACGTTCGGGCCCACGATCGTCGGCGACGCTCGCACCGGGCCGGGGTTGTGTTGACCGACGCCAGGCGCCGCGCATGCCGCCACCACGAAGGACAGACCGACGAGCAGGCACCGCGCCAGTGGGGGAACCATTCGCAGAGTCCTCGAACTGTACCCTGCCGCACTCCGAGCAAGGCAACCTCGGCTGCACATCTCGCGGTCGCGGGCGACCGGTGCTGAAGGTCAGGTCAGCCGCTCGTTCAGCAGAGCGCGCTCGGCGGGATTGGAGGTCAGCTCGAGGGCGGCAAGCCAGGCGACCCGCGCGTCGTCGGTGCGACCCAACTCGCGAAGGAGTTCACCTCGGGTCGCGTGATACAGGTGGTATTTCTGGAGGGACGCGGACAGTGGCTCGATGGCGTCGAGGGCTGCCGCCGGTCCGGCCACGTGGCGCAGCGCCACCGCCCGGTTGAGCCTGACCACGGGGCCGGAATCATGGAACGTCAACATCTCGTAGAGGGCGAGGATCTGCATCCAGTCCGTCGACTCCCAAGTCCTCGCCTCGGCATGCACCGCCGCGATCGCGGCCTGGAGTTGGTATGGCCCCGGCCGCCCCTCCGCAGCGGCCGACGCGATGAGCTCCCCGGCGGCCGCGATCTCGTCGCGCCTCCAGAGTGAACGTTCCTGGTGCTCGAGCAGGACCAGCCTTCCCCCTGCCGAGAAGCGGCTTTCGAGCCGCGCCAGGTGAAGCCGCATCAGGGCCAGCAGCCCGAGGATCTCGGGCTCGGCGGGGAGGAGCCGTGACAGCAGCGACGTCAGCCATTCCGCGTCCTGGGCGAGGTCGCGACGCGCCGGCGCCTCTCCGGACGTCGAAAGGTAGCCCTCGTTGAAAAGGAGGTAGAGGACGCCGAGCACCCCATCCAGACGCTCGACCATCTCCCCATCGGAAGGCACGCGATACGGGATGCGGGCCTCGACGATCTTGCGTTTGGCGCGAACGATGCGCTGGGCGATTGTGCTTTCGGGGACGAGGAAGGCGCGGGCAATCTCGGGTGTCGTCAGACCGAGGACGGCCCGCAGCGTGAGCGCCTGCTGAGACTCGGGTGCCAGGGCGGGATGGCAACAGGTGAACAGCAACCTCAGCCTGTCCTCTCCCTGCGCCTCGGGGACCGCCGATCCCGCCAGGAGGATCAACTTTTCGCGGTAAACGGACTCCCGTCGCAACCTGTCGATGGCCCGGCGCCGGGCGGCGGTGAGAAGCCAGGCCCCGGGCCTGTCCGGGATGCCATCGACGGGCCACCTCTGGAGAGCGATGAGAATCGCGTCCTGGACCAGCTCCTCGGCGACGTCAAAGTCGCCGAGGAGTCTCACGAGGGATGCCGTCAGGCGGCCCGCCTCTTCGCGGAAGACCTCCGCCAGCGCTGTGTCGGTGGCTTCGCGCGCGCCTTTCAAAGACGGGCTCTCACATGCAAGGACGGGCTCTCACATGTCCTGGGAGTGGTCGACAAGCGGCCTGATCTCGACGTCTCCAAGGCCGGGCCACGTCCTGGCCATCGCTATTGCGGCGTCGAGGTCTGGAACTTCAGCGATCGCGAAGCCACCGATCGACTCCTTGGACTCCATGAAGGGTCCGTCCGTCACCACCGCCTCGTCGCCCTTGAAGCGAACCGTGGTCGCCGTCGTCTGAGGCTGCAATTCCGCCCCGGATACGTAGCGGCCGGCCGCGGTCTGCTCGCCGAACCAGGCTCCGATGTTGGCATATGCCGTCTGCCGATCCGCCTCCGGCATGGCGTGCCACCGAACGTCGTCGTTGATGAACATGAGGATGTACTTCATTCCGTGCTTCTCCTTAACTAAAATTCCGAGCGCGATGGGCGCTCCCTTCATCTCTTACGTCGAACGAGGATGGACCGTTTTCGACATGAGCGGACCGAGCCTGGCGCCAAGAGCCAGTGCCAGCTGGAACCCCGCGCCGCCGACGAGGAGCGCCGGTAGAAGGCCGACGCCGAAACGCTGCAGCGCGAGGCCCACCAGGGCTGGGACGAACGCCGCGCCGAGACTGCCGGCGGCGAGCTGGTAGCCGACTGCCGCCGTCGTTCCGTCATCGCCCTGCCCGGCCGGAGTCAGCGAGACCAGGGTCGGGAACACAGGCGCCAGCCCCAGCCCGAGGAGCGGCAGACCGAGAGCCGGCCGTGAGGCGATCAGGACCGCGCCCGCCAGTGCGACGACGACGCTGCCGATTACGAGGGCGGCGGCCCTGACCCGCACCGCGAGTCCGGCGGCGATCAGGCGCCCGACCGTCAGCGCCGCCCAGAAGCTGCCGACAATGAGCCCGGCGCCGCCCGGTCCCATCCCGAGCCCGAGCGTGAGGTAGCTGAAGGACCACCCGCCCGCGCTGACCTCGATTCCGGTGTAGGCGAAGAAGGAGACGAGTCCGAGAGCCAGACCGGCCCGGGCACGCTCGGACCGATGTCGAGCCACGATCGAAGGAAATGCGCGCCAGGCTCGGCGGACGACCACAAGACCGGCCAGCAGAAGCAGGTAAGCCAGGAGGACCGGCAAATAGGCGATCCGCCATCCCAATCCTGCAACGAGCGCCGTGCTGACGAGCAGGGGACCCAGGCTTGCCCCGATGCCGTAACCCGCATGGAGCAGGTTCAGCTCGCGGTTGGCGTGGTGGATGGCGACATAGGCGTTCAGTCCCGGGTCGAGCAGGCCCGCGGCGGCTCCGTATAGGAGTGCGGACAGCACCAGCGCCGGCCAGCTCGGGCTGACAGCGAAACCGCCGATCGCCAGGCAGGCGGCCATCCCCGCCAGGATCATCTTGGCGCCCATGGGCAGCCGCGGAGCCAGGGCGGCCATCCCTGCGCTCACCGCGAGAAATCCGCTCGTGCTGGCGGCGAAGACAAGGCCGAGCCCCGCGAGCGGTGCACCGAAGGCGGCCCGCATGGATGGCCAGGCCACGCCCAGCATTGCGTCGGAAACGCCCAGAACCAATAGTCCCATGAGGCCGAGCGGCAGCAGTACGATTTGCCGCCATGGCCGAGACCGAAGAGAAGAAGCCGGAGACCACAGCGGAGCCACCAGCGGAGCGTAGCGAGACGACCGAGCACCAGGTCGAGATCGGCGGCCGCAGGATCACGTATACGGCCACTGCGGCGACCACGACGCTCAAGGCCGACGACGGCACCGCACGCGCCTCGATCTTCACGGTGTCCTATGTGGTGAGCGGAAAGGGAGCACCTTCCGAGCGCCCGCTCACCTACGCCTTCAACGGCGGGCCCGGGTCATCCTCGATCTGGCTTCACCTCGGTGTCCTCGGCCCCAAGCGAATCGGGCTCGGCGAGGCCCTCACACCCCAGGCCCCGCCCTATCGCCTCACCGACAACGCCGAGTCGATCCTCGACCTCACCGACCTCGTATTCATCGACCCCGTCTCGACCGGCTGGAGTCGGCCGGTCGACAAGGACAAGGCCAAGGAGTTCCATGGTCTGAAGGAGGACACGGAGGCGGTCGGGGACCTCATTCGCCTGCTGACAAGCCGGTCCGGCCGCTGGTCGTCACCAAAGTTCCTTGCCGGCGAGAGCTACGGCACCACTCGCGCGGCGAGCCTGGCCGGTTACCTCCAGGAGCGCCACGGAATGTACCTCAATGGCATCGTCCTGCTCTCCTCGATCCTGCTGTTCGGCACCGCCCGGCCGGCGCGTGGCAACGACCTTCCGTACCTTCTATACCTACCCAGCTACGCCGCCACCGCCTGGTACCACGGCCGCCTCGCGAAAACCTTCAAGTCCGTGGAGAAGCTGCTCACAGAAGTCGAGGACTTCGCTCTCGGTGACTACGCCTCGGTCCTTCTCCGGGGCCGGCGGGCGAGCGGCGCCGAGAAAGCATCGGTCCGCTCCCGGTTGGCCGCCTTCACGGGCCTCAGCGAGGACTACCTCGAATCCACCGATCTCCGCATCACTCCCAATCGGTTCTTCAAAGAACTGATGCGAGACAAGCGCCGCAGCGTGGGCAGGCTCGACAGCCGCTTCCTCGGCATTGACCCCGACGCGGCCGGGGAGTCCAACAGCTACGACCCCGCCTACGGGATGATCCAGGGCGCCTACACGGCGGCCCTGAACGCCTACCTGCGCGAAGATCTGAAGTTCGACAGCGACGTCCTTTATGAGGCCCTCCGTGGAGAAGCCGTCCGCCCCTGGAAGTGGGGCGACCCGGGTGAAAATCAGTATGTCGACGTGGCCTCGACGCTCGCCCAGGCAATGTCAGTGAACCGCTCGCTCCGCGTGTTCCTCGGAAGCGGCATCTACGACCTGGCGACGCCCTACCTGGCGGCCGAGTGGACGTTTGACCACATGCGCCTCGACCCCGAGGTCGCGGGCAATGTTGTGAAGAGGCGCTACGAGTCGGGCCACATGATGTACGTCCATGAACCCTCCATCCGCAAGCTGAAGAAAGATCTCCAGGCCTTTTACAGGCCCTGAGCCCGGCTTCCCCGCCTCGGTAAGTCCGTAACATCCGGCTGGTGAAGATCGCAGTCCTCGGAGGAACTCTTTTCATCGGCCGTGCCGTGGTCGAGGAGCTCGCAACCGCCGGTCATGAGATCACCATCGTCCACCGCGGAGAGCACGAGCCCGACGACCTGCCGACTGCAAACCACGTACACGCCGACCGGCACGACATCGAAACGGTCAGGGAGTCCCTCAAGGCGGCTGACCCGGAAGCCGTGATCGACATGCGCGCCATGGTCACGGCCGACGCCGAGGGCCTTCTGGCAGTCGTGCCACCGGGCGCCCGCCTCATCGTGATCTCGAGCATCGACGTCTACGCGGCTTTTGCCGCGCTCCTCACCAACACTGAAACCGAGCCCGTTCCCCTCGATGAAACATCGAAGCTGCGCAGTGGCCGCCACCCTTTCAGGGGCGCCGTCCCGGGACGCGACGACTACGACAAGCTCGACGTTGAAGATGTCGTCCTACCCCGAGGCGCGACCGTCCTGCGCCTGCCCATGGTCTATGGAGAGCGCGACTACCAGCGCCGTGAGGAATTCATCCTTCGGCGGGTTCGCGCGGGTCGCGAGCGCATTCCGATCGGTGCCGGCACCTGGCTCCCCGCCCGCGGCTACGTCCGCGACGTGGCCCGCGCCATCCGCCTCGCGGCCGAGTCCAGTCAGATCGCGGGCGAGGTCTTCAACCTCTCCGACAGACACACCCACACGAACGGGTTGTGGGCGCAGATGATTATCGACGCCGCCGACGCCAGGGTCCAGCTGGTGAGAGTCGATGATGCGCTGCTTCCGCCCGACCTCGGCTCGACTGCAGCCCTCCGCCAGCACATCGTTGCCAACCCGGCCAAGGCAATCAGCCGCCTGGACTGGGAGCCGGGCGATCCGGCGCAGAATCTGGCGGCCAGCGTGCGTTGGCACCTCGCCAACCCGCCGTCTGAGAGCGACCCTGACTTCAGCGCCGACGACGCGGCCCTGCAATAGGCCTCAGACCCGACTCGAAATGCCGACGGTTCCGGCCGCTACGTCCGGGTGGCCTCTTCCAGGCGCCGGCGGGCTCGGCTCTGCTCGACTTCGGTCAGGTGCTTTTTCCTGAGCCGCAGATGCTTGGGCGTGACCTCGAGCAGCTCGTCATCGATCAGGAAGTCAAGACACTGCTCGAGAGACAACTTCGTGGCCGGCGTGAGCCGCACCGCGATGTCGGCGTTGGAAGATCGGATGTTCGACTGCTTCTTCTCGCGGGCGACGTTCACCATCATGTCACCGGGGCGCTTTTGGATCCCGACGATCATCCCCTCGTAAACAGCCTCACCCGGCTCGATGAACGTGAACCCACGCTCCTGGGCGTTGGCAAGTCCGAACGCCAGCGCGGTGCCCGCGGAGGACGCTGTCAGGGCACCGTTGCGCTGATCACGGAGGTCGCCGGCCCAGGGCCGGTAGCCGATTGAGATCGAGCTCATGATCCCGGTACCCGCCGTGAGCGTCAGAAAACTGTTCCGAGTCCCGATCAGGCCCCGCGTAGGAATCGTGTACTCCAGGCGCACGCCGCCCGAATCGTCATAGGAGATCTCGATCATTTCGCCTCGACGACGGCCGAAGGCCTCCGTGACGGCACCGACGTAGTCCTCGCGCACATCGACGGTCAGGCGCTCGAGGGGCTCCATCTTCTGGCCGTCGATCGTCTTGATGATCGCCTCAGGGCGTGACACCTCGAACTCATACCCCTCGCGGCGCATCGTCTCGATGAGCACCGCAAGGTGCAGTTCGCCCCGGCCGCTGACGAGGAACTTCTCGGCCGAGTCGGTGTCTTCGACGCGCAGCCCGAGGTTCACGTTCAGCTCGTTGTAGAGGCGGGCCCGGATCTGGCGGGAGGTCGAGAACTTGCCCTCTGTGCCGGTGACGGGGGAGGTGTTGACGCCGAACGTCATCTGGACGGTCGGCTCCTCGATCTCGATGCGCGCGATGCGATCAGGGCTTTCGGGGTCGGTCAGCGTGTCGCCGATGACGACCTCCTCGAGGCCCGTCAGCAGGACGATGTCGCCGGCTTCGGCAATCGCCACGCTCTCGCGACCCAGGCCGCGGTGCAGAAGCACGAGGCCGACCTTCGCACGGCGCTCGGAGTCTCCGGCGCCAAGCACGGTGATGGCGTCGCCCGGCTTCACGCTGCCCCGGAAGACGCGGCCGATGGCAAGGGGTCCGGTGTAGTCGTCGTGGGCGCGGTTGGCGACCAGCATCTGGAACCCGCCTTCCTCCGCGATGGGCGCCGGGATGAACTCGAGGATGGCTTTGAACAGCGGCTCCAGATCGTCCGTCAACATCTCCGGAGAGGTGCCTGAACGGCCCTCTTTCGCAATCGTGTAGATCACCGGAACGTCGAGTTGCTCGGGATCCTCGGCAAGTTCCAGGAAGAGGTCGTGAACGAGATCCAGGGACTTCTTCGGGTCCGCATTCGGGCGATCCAGCTTGTTGATGACGACGATGATCCGGAGGCCGACCTCGAACGCCTTGCGCAGAACGAAGCGCGTCTGCGGCATCGGGCCCTCGGCGGCGTCGACGAGGAGGAGACACCCGTCGGCCATGTTGAGCACGCGCTCCACCTCGCCGCCGAAGTCGGCGTGGCCCGGGGTGTCGATGATGTTGATAGTCACGTCGTGATGACGGATGGCCGCGTTCTTGGCGAGGATGGTGATTCCCTTCTCCTTTTCGAGCGCGTTCGAGTCGAGGATCAAAGTCCCCATCTCCTGGTTCTCGCGGAACGTGTGGCTCTGCTTCAGGAGGGCGTCGACGAGGGTCGTCTTCCCGTGGTCGACGTGGGCGATTATCGCCAGGTTGCGAATGTCGTGACGAAGCTTGATGGTCATTTGTTTTCTTTTGGAGCGCACGCAGGAGCGCGCGGAGGGAGCCCGGCCGGCGGTGGCCGTGTAAGAACTATACGCCGAGGGTGGCTAGGCCCCGCGGACCAACCTGATCGTCGTCGTCCAGTTACCGCTCCGGCCCGCAATCCCAATCCAGAGCGGGAGGTACATCTCAGGCCCACGCGCAGTCTGGATACCTCCGAGATCGATGATCTCCTCGTCGTCCCAACCAAAGCTATTGAGTAGCGTCCGGACCTCGGCCTTGGCGGCTTCGCCTTCCCCGGAAAGGAAGATGTTGTGAGGGCGGGGGGCGAGGTCGGGCGTGGTCATCAGTACCGACGAGACCGTGTTCAGCGTCTTGACCACTCGGGCGCCGGCGAAGCGCCGCTGGACCTGCTCGCCGAGGCTGTCGTCATTGCTGACGCTGAGAGTCGGTGGCATGCCCTACGAAAAGTCGAGGGGATTCGACACGTCGATGAGGAGCTTGCCGTTGAGGTTGTCCGCGCCGGCGGCATCCAGGGCCGCCAGCGTTCCCATCCCGTTGGTCGCGTTCACGATCACCTCACCAAATGCGGCTGCCTCTGCGAAGGTTGCCAGGCGCCCGCCACTGTCCGCCGCCCACTTCAGCCCCTCGGCGTGATCGGCGGACCGGGAGCCCATCACGACCTCGTGCCCCAGCTCGACCAGCTTGCTTCCCAGCGTCCGCCCGACTCCGCCTGTTCCGAGCACCGCGTATTTCATGGCTTCAGGTACGTCCGGGCCCGCTCCTCCTATTCCGCGTGAACCCGTCGCTGCCGGTCGAGGACGACGCCGATCGCCGCGCCGGCGAGGCAGATCGCCGTGACGGCGAGGAAGGAATAGCGGGGGCCGAACGCGTACAGGAAGCCGCCCCCCACCGCACCCCCGATCTCGGCCAGGGCGAGCATCACGCCGTAGAGGCCCTGCATCCTTCCCTGGGCGCCCGGCGGAGCGACCATGCTCACCGCCGACTGCAGCGCAGGATTCCCGGCCGCGGTTAGAGCTCCTTCGACGACGCCGATGAGGATCAGCAGGGTGACACTGCTGATGAAGGGGTAGGTGCCGGCGAGGAGGCCGAAGGCGACCAGGGCCAGGGCGGCGGCGCGTACGTAGCCGAGACGATCGCCGATCACGCCCAGCCAGCCGCCGAGCAGCACGATCGGGAGGGCGTAGGAAGCAAAGGAGAGGCCGACCATGAACGGGGTCGCACCGCGGCTGGTGATGTAAAGGGACCACACCGTGTCATAGGTCCCGAATGTCCAGTAGACCGGTAGCGCCAGCACCGCCACGGGCAAGAGTCGGCGGACAAGTGTCGACAGCGGAACCGGCACCTCGGGCTCCGAATCGCGGGCAGTGGCTGGCGACCTTGGAAGACGGAGCAGGGAAATAGTCGCGAGGAGGCAGATTGCGAAGCCGCCGAGGAAGATCGCATCGATCCGGTAGCCGGCGACGAGACCGCCCAGAGCCGGGCCGAGCAGTACCCCGACCATGTCCGAGGCGCGCATCCGGCCAAAGGCCGAGCCGCGCCCGCCCTCGGGTGCGAGGTCGGCGACGAGAGCCATTGCCGCAGGAACGTAGGCGCCACCGACCAGGGCGTGGACAAACCGAAGCGCGATCAGCGACTGCGGCGGCAAGGGCAGCAGGTAAACGGGAAAGAGCAGTGAGTAGGCGAACATCGAGCCGACGATCACGCCCCGCCTGCCGAAGCGATCCGAGAGCCGTCCGGCCGGGTACTGAGAGATGAGACGACCGGCGACCCCGGCCGCGAAGATCAGCCCGATCAGGCTCGCTGACCCTCCTCGACGAGCGAGGAAGAGCGGCAGAATCGGGAGGATGAACCCGATGCCGA
The DNA here is from genome assembly GCA_043740835.1 of Chloroflexota bacterium. Classification (GTDB taxonomy): domain Bacteria; phylum Chloroflexota; class Dormibacteria; order Dormibacterales; family Dormibacteraceae; genus JAYUBK01. Next base: position 2,622 of record JAYUBK010000165.1, on the reverse strand, counting down.
CCTCGCTCAGCGCGTTGCCGAGCAGCAGGGCCCACATCGAACGGGCATCGATTCCCGCGGTGCCGACGGAGGCTTCGTCAGAGCCGGGCGACGAGGACACGCTCATTTCAGCCCAAAAGTCTGCCGAATCGAGGCCGCTAGAGGTGCTTCAGCGCCTCGCGCCGACTGAGGCCGATTAGCCGTCCCTCACTCACCCGCCGTCAGCGCTCCGCCTCGATGATCAGCTCGGCGACGGCGAGGATGTCCGGGCCCGAGATGTCGGGTTGCTCTCCCAGCGGGCTGGGCACCGCTCCCGGCCTGCTCACGAAGGCGGCCGCGCAACCAGCGGCCAGGGCGCCGGAGGTGTCCCAGGCATGGGCGGCCACGAGACGCACACCGGAGGTCGGAACGCCGAATTGGGCAGCGCCGTACCTGTACGCCTCCGCGGCCGGCTTCAGCCGCCCGGCGTCCTCGGCGGAGAGAATCATGTCGAAGTGGCCGGTCAGGCCGGCGCGGCGCATCTGTTCCTGGACGACCGCGGGAGGCGAGTTCGTGAGGGTCCCGAGCCTGTGACCGGCAGAGCGCAGAGCCTCCAATCCTGACGGCACATCGGGGTGTGGCGGCAACTCGCTCACAGCCCCCACGATCTCGTCGACGGCGGCTGTCGACAGTTCGATTCCCCGGCGGGCCGCGAGGACCTGGACGGCGGCGCGCTGGGCGCTCGTGAAGTCCACGTGGTGGCCGGTGATCACGCCGACGAACGTGATCTGGATCATCTGCGCAAACCAGGCGGGCAGCAGGCCGGCATCGCCAAAATGCGTTTCGAACAAGGGATCGAGGTAATGGAAGTCGAGTAGCGTCTCGTTGACGTCGAAGAGAATGACCCGCCTCATGCCTCCGTTAGTGTCTGACGAACCGCGGCCCTCTGCAGAGCCGGCGTTCCGGGAAGCTGTCCGCAAGGCCGTGCGAGCCATCCCGCCCGGAGAGTTGGCGAGCTACGCGCAGGTTGCGGCGCGGGCGGGTCGACCCGGCGCCGCACGAGCCGTGGCAAGGGCGCTGACTGACGCGTTTCCATGGTGGAGGGTCGTTCACTCGGACGGGACCCTGGCGCTTGGGGAAAGGCAGGCCGAGCGCCTGCGCGCTGAGGGCGTGGAGGTGCTCGGCACTCGAATCGTCGACGCACGGACCCGGCGCGCGCTGCGCGGCGGAACGGGAGACGCCCCCTAGTAACAGCAAGGTAATACATCGCGACGAGCTAGCATTTGCTAGCCTATCGGGATGGTAAAGCCTGCATACCGGATGGGAGAGGCGGCGCTTCTCATGGGCGTCAGCGTCGACACCGTGCGACGGTTGGCCGACAGCGGTCGCCTAAAAACATTCCGGACCTCAGCGGGTCAGCGGCAGGTGGATGCGGAGGACCTCGCCCGCCATCTGGCCTCCTCGCCGCCCGCCGAGCCGTCGGCTCCGATCGTCGGCCAGTCAGCCCGCAACCGCTTCGCCGGGATCGTGACGCGCGTCATCAAGGACGGCGTCATGGCCCAGGTCGAGATCCACGCGGGTCCGTTTCGTGTCGTGTCGCTGATGTCGCGGGAGGCGGCGGACGAACTCGGCCTGGCCGCCGGCGTGCGGGCGATCGCGGCGGTCAAGGCGACGAATGTCATGGTCGAGGTGGCGAAAGATTGAGACAGCCGGCCCTGAGCTTGCTTGCAATCCTGGCACTGGCCGCCTGCGGCCCGGCCGCGGCGCCGAGCCCCCCGGGCAGCGCAGACAGGCTCCGCGGAGACCTGAACGTCTTCGCGGCGGCGTCTCTCACGGATGCCTTCAACGCAGCGGGCGACGCTTTCCAGAAAGCCAATCCTGAGGTGAAGGTCATTTTGGACTTCGCCGGCACTCCGACCCTCTTGGCCCAGATCCAGCTGGGTGCCGCCGCAGACGTTCTGGCATCGGCGGATCAACCAAACATGCAGAAGGCCCTCGACCGTGGGCTTGTCACCGGCACCACGCCGATATTCGCCCGCAATCGCCTGGAGATCGTTGTCGCCGCGGGTAACCCCCGCCACGTGACCGGCCTCGCCGACCTCGCCCGGCAGGACGTCCTCTACATCGCCGAGGCGCCGTCGGTTCCCGCGGGCAAGTACGCCGCCCAGGCGCTGGCAGCCGCGGGGGTGAAGGCGAACCCGAAGAGCCTCGAGACAGACGTGAAGTCGGTAGTCAGCAAGGTCCAGCTGGGGGAGGCCGACGCCGGCATCGTATACGTGACGGACGTCCGCGCCGCTGGACCGAAAGTCACCGGGGTGGCCATACCCGACGCTCAGAACGTCGTCGCGAGCTACCCGGTCGCGGTCGTGAAGGGGAGCCCCAACGCGACGGCCGCCGGGGGCTTCATCGACTACCTGCTCAGCAGAGGCGGCCAGGCGCTTCTCGAGAGCTTCGGCTTCGCCCCGGCATGAGGCGCCGCCGGGGCGGAGCTCCACTCCCTCTGGCTCTCCTCGCCGCGCTCGGCATCGCCTTCTTCCTGGTGCCGCTTGCCGGGCTCCTCGTACGGGCGCCGTGGGGCGACGCGATCTCGGAGCTGACTGCCCCAGAGACGCTCGACGCACTCCGAATCTCGGTTTTCGCCTCGCTCGCGGCGACAGCCCTCTC
>JAYUBK010000164.1:0-16960 GCA_043740835.1 Chloroflexota bacterium | reverse complement strand
CCGCCGCCATCAAGGACGTCGCGGACGCCCGCGTCGGAGATACCGTCACCACTCACGAGAAGGGGGCAACCACCGCCCTGCACGGCTACCGAGCCGTCAAGCCGATGGTCTACGCGGGGCTCTTTCCCACCGAGTCAGAGGCCTACGAAGATCTAAAGGAATCGCTCGAGAAGTTGCAGCTGAACGACGCCTCGCTCGTTTACGAACCCGAAAACTCCGCCGCACTCGGGTTCGGCTTCCGTTGCGGGTTCCTCGGGCTCCTCCACATGGAGATCGTCCAGGAGCGCCTCGAGCGTGAATTCAACTTGGACTTGATAACGACTGCGCCCACGGTCGAGTACCGAGTCCATCTGCGACGCGGCGAGGTGATGGAGATCGACAACCCGTCGCTGCTTCCGGACGTGACGTTGATCGATCACATCGAGGAGCCCTACGTGAAGCTCTCGATCATTGTCCCGTCCACTTATGTCGGCGCCATGATGGAACTCTGCCAGGAGCGGAGGGGGCAGTTCAACAACCTCGAGCACCAGGTGGGGGAGCGCGTGATCATCGAATATCAGATGCCCCTCGGCGAAATCATTTCCGACTTCTACGACGCCCTCAAGTCGCGTTCCAAGGGCTATGCCTCGATGGACTACGAGCTGATTGGATTCCGCCGCGCGGAACTGGTCAAGCTCGACGTCCTCCTGGCCGGTTCTCCGGTCGACGCTCTCTCGATGATCGTCCACCGGGACAAGGCCGCAGCTCACGGTCGCCGGCTCACCGAGAAGTTGAAGACGCTCATCCCGCGGCAGTTGTTCGAAGTTCCAATCCAGGCCGCGATCGGCGGCAAGGTCGTGGCCCGGGAGACGGTGTCGGCGATGCGCAAGGACGTCATCGCCAAGTGCTACGGCGGTGACATCACTCGCAAACGCAAGCTCCTCGAAAAACAGAAGGAAGGCAAAAAGCGCATGAAGCGGGTCGGCAACGTGGAGATTCCCCAGGACGCCTTCATGGCAGTCCTGTCGCTGGATTGATGATCGGCGGGCGCCACCAGGCCTCGCGGTTCGTCAACGTTGGGTGTCGCACCAATGCCGCCGAGTTGGACGAGATGGCGGGGCTCCTGAGCGAGGCCTCCAATTTTGTCGTCGTCAACTCCTGCACTGTGACGCTTGCGGCCGATCGCGACACGCGCAAGGCCGTCGCCCGGGCCCGGCGCCTGGCGCCTGGCGCAGCCCTGCTGCTGATGGGTTGCCACGTCGACGCGCACCCCTCCGAATCGCTTGGAGCCGACGTGCTCATCCCGAACTCCTGGAAGCTGGCCCCCCAGGCGGGGACCCTGGAGCCCCCGGGCGTTCACCGCTCCCGCTTTGTCCTCAAGGTCCAGGACGGCTGCGACAACCGTTGTACTTTCTGCATCGTGTGGCAGACGCGGGGGAAATCCATCTCGCGGGTTCTGCCCTACCTCGAAGAACGAGTGCGCGCCGCCGTCGCCGCGGGGTACCGGGAGATTGTTCTCACGGGGATCGACCTCGGCTCCTACCGCGGCGGCCTGGCGCCGCTGGTTGGGCGTCTCCTTGCCGCGGCGGCGCCTGCCCGCCTCCGGCTCTCCTCGATCGACCCCTCCCACGTCGACGAGGACCTCTGCCGGCTCCTGGAGCACCCACGGCTCTGCCCTCACCTTCACCTGCCCCTCCAGTCCGGATCCGATGCTGTGCTGGCGCGCATGCGGCGGCGCTATGACGTGGCGGGCTTCGAGGCCGCCGTACTAATGGCGCGGGCCGTGCGGCCCGACCTCGCCCTGACCGGCGATCTCATGGTCGGCTTTCCGGGTGAGTCCGAGGTGGACTTCGAGGCGACACTCGCGGCGGTCGAGCGTGCTGGCTTTTCGGGCCTGCACGTTTTCAGGTACTCGCCCCGGCCGCGCACGGCAGCGGCGCGCTATCCGGACTGCGCGTCCCCGGCGGAGGCGCAGGAGCGTTCTCGTAGGCTTATCGAGCTCGGCCTTCGGCTGCAGGCCGACTACGAGGCTCATTTCGTCGGCCGCCTCCTGGCGGTGGTCTGGGATCGCCCGGTCGGCGAGCGTATCAAGGGACTCAGCGAGAACTACATCCAGGTCACGGCGCCCGCCGCGGGTCGGGCGGCCGGCCAGCTCGAGGAGGTCATTTGGCAGACTGCATCTTCTGTCGCCTAGTCGCCGACCCCACCTTCAAGACCGTCTATCGCGATCAGCGCGTCATGGCCTTTGACGATATCGATCCCAAGTCGCCCGTGCATGTCCTTGTAGTGCCTTTGGAGCACGTGGAGAGCGTCCGCGAGGTCGAGGACGTCGAGCTCCTGGCTGCCCTCTTCGGTGCTGCCCACGCTGTCGCAAGGCAGCTCGGTGTATCCGAGAGCGGGTATCGCCTCGTCTTCAACATCGGCCCCGACGCGGGCCAGACCGTGTTCCACGCCCATCTTCACCTGCTGGCTGGGAGGCAGCTGACGTGGCCGCCGGGTTGAATGAGATCCTTGCCGCTGGAGCCTTCGACGTGAGGAGGTTTCCTGAGGGAACGCGGACCGCCGACGATGCGGCCCGGGCCGTCGGCTGCACAATCGGACAGATCGTGAAATCGCTCGTGTTCGTCGCCGGTGACCGGCCTGTGATCGCCCTCGTCAGCGGCAGCAACAGGCTCGACACCGCGCGCCTCGCAGCGGCACTGGACGACGGGCTGCCGGTCAAAAAGGCCGACGCAGAAACGACTCACGCAGTGACCGGGTTCGCGATCGGCGGGGTTCCGCCCTTCGGACACCTATCCACGCTGCCGGTGTTCATTGACCCGGATCTCTTGCGGTACGAGGTCGTGTGGGCGGCCGCGGGACGGCCCGATTCAGTCTTCGAGATCACGCCACAGCGCCTTCTCGAACTCTCCGGAGCGATCGTCGCCGACCTCAGGGAGGAGCGCGAGTGATCAGCCTGCCCGCTTCCCCGGCCGCCTTCAGCAAGGCGACTTGGGAGGAGATCCTCCCGTTCTACAACGACCTGCTGGACGCCGAGCTCGACCTCGACAACGTGGATGGCTGGCTGGCGAGCTGGTCGGAGCTCGAAAACCTCTTCGTCGAGGCTCGCGAGATCGCGTACTTCGCATACACGTGCGACACGACCGACGTCACCCGGGAGGAGGACAATCTCCGCTTCCAGACCGAGCTCGAGCCCAACGCGGCCGAGCAGCGTGTGCGCCTCTCCGAGAAGCTGATCGCGCTGGGTTATTCGCGAGACGACCTGGCGGAGGTGCTGAGGCGGTTCCGCACAACCATCGCGCTCTTCCGGGAGGTCAATGTGCCCCTCAAAGCTGACGTCGAGCGTCTCTCTGCCGAGTACCAGAAGGTCACAGGTTCGATGACCGCCCCGTGGAACGGGGAAATGCTTCCTCTGCCGCGGCTGCGTCCCCTCATGCAGGATCCGGAGCGCTCGATCCGCGAGAAGGCCTGGCGTTTGCACCGAGCGCCTTACATCGAGCAGAGGGACGAGTTGGCGAGGGTCTTCAGCGACCAGTACCGGTTGCGGCAGGACATCGCCCACAACGCCGGCTATGCCAACTTCCGCGATTACATGCATGCGGAGAAGTTCCGCTTCGACTACACCCCCGATGACTGCTACAGCTTTCATGAGGCGGTTGCCGAGAAAGTGGTACCGGCGGCGGAAAGGATCCTCGAGCGGCATCGGCGCAAACTCGGCCTCGACACGATGCGGCCCTGGGACACTCTCGTCGACCCCGACGGCAAGCCCTCGTTGCAGCCGTTCACCGATGTGAATGCCTTCATCGCGGGCGGGGTGAACATCTTCGACCGGGTGGACCCCGTCCTCGGTAAGTACTTCAAGACCATGCAGGATGAAAAGCTCCTCGACCTGGAGGCGCGCCTCGGCAAGGCGCCCGGGGGCTACATGACGGAGCTTCCGTATCGCCGCCGGCCGCTCATCTTCATGAACGCGGTCGGCGTTCACGACGACCTTGTGACCCTGGTCCACGAAGCCGGCCACAGCTTCCACGGTTTCGAAGAGATGGAGCACCAGCCACTCGCGTTCCAGCACGGCCCGGGAATGGAGATGGCGGAGGTCGCTTCGATGGCCATGGAGCTTCTCTCGGCACCCTACTGGGGGCGGGAGAACGGCGGCTTCTATTCCGAGGAGGACTACCGGCGCGCGCGCATTCAGCACCTCGAGGCCATCATCACGTTCTTTCCGCACTGCGCGACCATAGATGCCTTCCAGCACTGGATCTACAGCTCCGGTAAAGGCGCGGATGCGGTGGCGCGAGACGGGGCGTGGATCGGCCTCCGCGAGCGTTTCGAGAAGGGCGTGGACTACTCGGGACTGCGTCAGGAATGGATCGCCCGCTGGTACCAGCAGCTCCATCTTTTCGAGGTGCCCTTCTACTACATCGAATACGGCATCGCACAACTCGGTGCACTCCAGGTCTGGCGAAACGCCCGCCGGGACCAGTCCGAGGCCGTCGCCGCGTACAGACGCGCACTCGCCCTCGGCTCGACCCGATCACTGCCGGAGCTCTATGCCGCCGCAAACATCAAGCTCGCCTTCGACAGGCAGACAATCGGGGAGCTCGTAGAGATGGTGGAGGAGGAGTTGGAACGGCTCGAAGTCTGAGTGCGCAGCCGCGGCCGCCCGCAGGGCCGGAACGACTCCTTAACGGGGAGCCTTTCCCTCACCTCTATCTCCATCTACCGTTCTGCCGGCACAAATGTGGCTACTGCGACTTCAACGCCTACGCCGGCCTCGATGGCTTGATGGAGCCCTACGTGGGCGCCCTCGAGCGCGAGCTCGAATTCGCAGCCTCCTCCTTTGGCTTCTCGACCTTGTCGACGGTGTACCTCGGCGGAGGTACACCGAGCCTCTTGCCGCCGCATCTTGTGTCCCGTGTCCTGAAGAAGGTCCGGTCTTTGTTCGCGCTCACTACCGAGGCCGAGGTCACGCTGGAGGCCAACCCGGCATCCACCGATCCCGAGCGCCTCGCCTCCTGGCGAGAGGCGGGAGTGAATCGTCTGAGCCTCGGAGTCCAGGGTTTCGACCCGCGCGCACTCGCCGTGCTCGAACGGAGGACCGACGGCGCCCAGGCGACCAGGGCCGTGCGCCAGGCCCGGGCGGAGGGGTTCGGCAACCTGAGCCTCGACCTGATCTACGGAGTTCCATATCAGACCCTGGAGAGCTGGCGGGAGACGCTTTTGCGGGCGATAGATCTGGAACCCGTCCACCTCAGCTGCTACTGTCTCGGCTTCGAGGAAGGCACTCCTCTTCACCGTCAACTTCAGAAGGGAACCATTCAGGCGCTGGCGGCCGACTCCCAGTGGGAGTTCCTGGAACTGACAGAGACCACTCTCGCGGCGGCCGGCTTCCTGCGCTACGAGGTCTCAAGCTGGTCGAGGCCCGGCTTCGAGTCGCGCCACAACCGGGCCTACTGGCGCTGCCGACCCGTATATGGCGCCGGGTGCGGAGCGCACTCCTATCTGCCCTCTGCGGCTGGGGCCAGGCGCTGGTGGAACGTCGCCCGGCCCGGGGACTACATCCGTACCTCGCGCTACTTGGACGACTTCGAGGACCTCGATGAGGGCAAGGCGGCGGCCGAGCGCTTGATGCTCGGGCTTCGCTCGATCGAAGGGGTGATGCCGCCGCCGGGCTTCACGGAGGTCCTTGGCGGGCTGGAGGCTGCCGGCTTGATTCGATTCGAGACCGACGGACGGGCTGTCCCGACCCGGAAGGGTCTGGACCTGCACAGCCAGGTTGCCATGGCGGTCCTCTGACCGCGCCGGCCGGATAGAATTAGCACTCGAAGGAAGGGAGTGCTAATGGAACCCCGCAAGCGAGCGATACTGAAGGCGGTCGTCCAGGAGTTCACGACGAGTGCCGTCCCGGTCGGATCGCAGGTCCTTGCCACCCGCCACTTCCTCAACCTCAGTTCGGCGACGATTCGAAATGAGATGTCGAACCTCGCCGACCGCGGGTACCTGATCCAGCCGCACACGTCGTCTGGGAGGATTCCGACCGATCAGGGATACAGGTACTTCGTCGACTTTCTGATGGACTCGGAGGCCGTGCCGCGACAGATCCAGCAATATATAGAGGAAGAGATCCGCTCGGCGCCGGCGGAGAGCCAGGCACTGGTCGAGAAGGTCGCCCTGGTGGTCGCCACCGTGACCTCCAACGCCTCCGTCGTCAGCGCTCCCTTCGGGCCCCAGGCACGAATCAAACACCTGGATCTCGTCTCGCTCGAGCCGCAGGCGGTCCTGCTGATCCTCCTGATGGAGGGAAACCTCCTACGGCAGACGCTTATCGGTCTGACGCAACCGGCGGATCAGCAAATGCTGACCGAGCTCGCCGCCCGGGTCGTGCGGGACCTCGCGGGCCGGGATCGCGAGGAGGTGGCCCTCCGCCTAAACACGCTTGCGCCCGGTGCCGAGAGGGAGGTACTCAGGAGCGTCCATGATCTCCTCGACCAGTTCGAGCAGGGGGTCGAGACACTTGTCGTGCACGACGGAGTCCGCAACCTTCTGAAATACCCCGAGTTCACGGACGCCAATCGCCTCCAGGAGGTCGTCGAGGTGCTCCAGCAGAGCCGCCATCTGACCGCACTGCTGCGAGATCTGATCGGCGAGTCGGACCTCCAGGTTGTCATCGGTTCCGAAAACGTCACCGAGCAACTGCGTGCCTGCACGATGGTGCTGACGACCTACGGACCATCGGGCCGGCTGAAGGGCACCCTCGGGGTCGTCGGGCCGACGCGCATGCAGTACGGCCAGATCGTCGGCAGGCTGAAGGCGGTGGCCCGGGCAGCCAGCGAGCGCATGGCCGATCTCACGGCCTGAGGGCAGGTTAGATGGAAGCCGATCCCGGTAAGAATGAAGACGCAATGACAACCCCGATCGAACCACGCATCGAAGAATTGGAGGCCCAGGCCGAGGAGGCGTCCAATCGCTACCTGCGCCTTGCCGCGGACTTTGACAACTTCAAGAAGCGGACGCGGCAGGAGCAGGCCGAGGCTGGCCAGAACGCCAGCGCCGATCTACTCGGCAAACTACTGCCCGTGATCGACAACTTTCACCGGGTTCTCGACTCCGTCCCCGAAGGGACTGACACTGCCTGGCTCAAAGGTGTTCGCCTGACGTTGCAGCAGCTCGACGATCTGCTCGATGTCTATGGGCTCACTCCGATAGAGGCCGTAGGGGCGCCCTTCAACCCGAATTTCCACGAGGCCATCGGCCACGAGGAATCCAATGAGCACCCCGAGGACACAGTGGTCACGGAGCTGCGAAGAGGCTACAAACTCAACGATCGGGTGGTACGCCCGGCATTGGTGAAGGTCTCACGCCCGCTTGGCGGCTAAGAGGGACTATTACGAGACCCTGGGGGTTCGTCGGGATGCATCCGCCGACGAGCTGAAGCGCGCCTTCCGGAAGCTCGCGATGGACCTTCACCCGGATCGAAACCCCGGGAACGCGGAGGCGGAGGCCAGCTTCAAGGAGTGCGCCGAGGCCTACTCGGTTCTGTCCGACTCCGAAAAGCGCCGCTCCTACGACATGTTCGGCCACGCGGGTGTGAACAATCCGGGCGGCGCCGCCGGCTTCTCGGGGTTCGAGGGTTTCGGTGACATCTTCGACGCCTTCTTCGGGAGTGGGTTCGGCGGTCGCGAGCGATCGCGTACGCAGCGCGGTTCCGACCTTCGCTACGACCTCGCAATCGAGTTCGAGGAGGCCTACGTCGGCCTTGAAAGGGAAATCGATGTCCCCCGACTGGCCACGTGCGAGCGCTGCACGGGGAGTGGCGCCGAACCGGGCAGCCAGGTCGATACGTGCAATACCTGCAACGGCAGCGGCCAGGTCAGGCGCGCCGCGCAATCGATCTTCGGCCAGGTGGTCAACGTGGCCGCCTGTCCCACCTGCAGAGGGGAGGGCACAATCATCCGCCAGCCCTGCGCCGAATGCCGTGGTCAGGGTCGCGTCGAGAAGACAAAACGTCTCAAGCTTCGCATCCCGCCGGGGGTGGACACCGGCTCGCAGATCCGGCTCACCGGCGAGGGCGAATCCGGGTTCCGCGGCGGCGGCCCGGGCGATCTCTACGTGGTTCTGCGGGTCAAGGAGCACCCTCACCTGGCTCGACGCGACCAGGACATCGTCTTCGAACTGAAGATCAACATTGTCCAGGCGGCACTCGGCGACCGAATCCAGGTCCCGACTGTCGATGGAGCGGTGGAGGTCTCCATCCCGCCGGGAACTCAGCACGGCCAGACCTTCCGCCTCGCCAGCAAGGGGATGCCAAATGTGAGGAACGGCCGCCGCGGCGACCAGTACGTTGTCGCCCAGATCGTTGTACCCAAGGACCTCTCGTCCGAACAGAAGGATCTCCTCCGCAAGGTCGGCGGGATCACGGGCAAGCCCGAAAAGGTTGCCAAGGGATTCTTCGAGAAGCTTCGCCAGGCGATAAACCTCGACGGGGCTGGGGGTTGAGGCCCGTCGGGCAATCAGGGCGGAGCAATATGGCGATTTCTGGCATAACCCGCGCCGGAGGCGAGTTAGTTCTAGTTGAGAAATCCAGAATGTCAAAGCAATCGATCGACCTTGAACTGACTCGCGCTGCGTTCGAGGTGCGCGAGCTCGAGGCCCGTCTTCGGGTCGTACCCATGAACGACGGCCAGCTTGCGAAGGCGCTCGAGACAGCTCTCGAGATGAAGCGCGAGCGTCTTCAGCGCCTTCGCTCCCAACACGACGCTTAGAAGGCCACCCGTTCTCTGACCCTTGCGGGCCTCCGGAAAGTCTCGCGCGCACCTCGCTGGTCCTCGACTGTGGTGCTCTCGACTGTGCGCGGCGATAGGTTGCCGGGCGAGTGTGAAAGCATTGCTTCAGAACATGCGAGTACTAATCACCGGCGCTGGGGGCCAGCTCGGAAGCGACCTTAGAAAGCTCCTTCCACGGGCCACGGCATACGATCATGCCCAGCTCTCGATCTCCGACAATCGGGCTGTTTCCGAGGCGCTTCGAGCCGCGCAGCCCGACGTCGTCTTCAACTGCGCGGCCTACAACGCCGTCGACCGTGCCGAGGACGAGGCCGAATCGGCCCGGCAGGCAAACACGCTCGGGCCATTTCTCCTTGCAGCCACCTGCCTCGAGTTCGGCGCCCGGCTGGTTCACTTTTCGACTAATTACGTATTCGACGGTGAGCTGGACCGGCCCTATCGCGAGAGCGACTTACCGTTGCCCCGAGGTGTCTATGCGGCTAGCAAGCGCGCGGGAGAGATTGCGGTCCTCGAGCAACTTCCCGATGCGCTCGTCATCCGCTCCTCGGGGCTATTTGGAAGCAGGGGGTCGGCGATCAAAGGGGGCAGCTTTCCGGAGCGGATCCTGCGGCGCGCCCGCGAGGGCCAGTCGCTGCGGGTCGTCTCGGACCAATTCCTGAACCCGACTTACACCTCCGACCTCGCCGAGGCGGCGCTGGAGCTGGTCAAGTCGGGAGTGGCAGGCGTCGTCCACCTGGTCGCGGCCGGTTGCTGCTCCTTCCATGAGTTCGCCCAGGCCACGGTCGACCTGGCGGGCTTGGACCTTCAGGTCGAGCGCATCGCCACGGCCGACCTCGGTGCTGCCGCTCCGCGCCCGCGAAACGGGTGCCTGGACTCTGAGCGGGTCGGGGCATTGCGACCGTGGCCTGAGGGGCTGGCGGGCCTGCTAAGGGAAATCGAACCCGCCGCAGGCGGCTGAGGAGACTGTCAGTGACCGGTGGCGAAGGCACGCAGGAATGCGATGACGACAATCCAACAGGCCGCCGCCAGAAATACGGCCTCGCGATCCTTGGCTGCGCGTCCGACGTAGAGGTAGATGCCGGGAAGGAAGGCGCCGGCGAAGATCCCATAGACGACATGGAGAAGGTTCTGGGGGCGATTACCGAGCAGCAACTCGCCTACGCCGGCCGCGCCCTGCACGAAGGTCAGGCCGGCCATCAGGAGGTACGTCGAGCGGAAGCCTCCGCTGAGGGCTCGGCGGCGAAGGTACTCGTACCCGCCCCACAATCCCAGGACGATCGCGAGTACGACAAGCGCAAGTGCGAATCGAACGTGAAGGAAGCCGATGACGCCGCTCACGGCGTCAGGGTATCGGTTCGACGCTCAGCGAAGGCTCAGGAAGCTGCCGACGGTGAGGAGGAGCATGCCCGCCGATCCGGCCATCCAACCCGCAGTCGAGGCGAGCGCCTGAAGCTGGGCACGGCGGCGAAGGCCCTGGACTCTCTGGATCCGCTCATCGCGGCTCAGAGCTCTCGGCGACAGCAATCCGGGCAACTCAGCCTTCCGCACTTCCGACCTCCACTGTTGATCATTAACTGACGGCTTAATCATGATAGCGATATTGGGGGATTTTAGGGGATCGCAGTTGTGAGCGAGCGGATCGAGATCGTCAAGGTCGTCAAGGCCCCGGTGAGCCCGGAGGAGATCCGTCGAGTGGTTCTCGCGGCGGCCTCGGTTCCCGAGATCGCCCGCCTCCTCAAGCCGCCCGAATGGGGCCTCGCCCTTCGCATCAGCGGGGATCGAGAGCTCCATCGGCTGAACCTTCGCTTCCTGGGCGAGGACCATCCGACCGACGTCCTCAGTTTCCCGTCGGGCGACGGAGGGGCCCACCTCGGAGACATCATCATTTCCTGGCCGGCGGCCCAGCGGCAAGCCGTGGAGTTCGGGCATCCGGCGAGCACCGAGCTCGCGCTCCTCGCGGTTCATGGCCTGCTGCACTTGCTTGGTTTGGATCACGTCGGCTCTCGGGAGGAGAACGAGATGAACCGCCTGACGGTTATGGTCCTTGCCGAAACCGGTCACAGGCCCGCGCTCGGGCGCCTCGCTCTCGCCGACGCGTAGGCTTCGATCCCACAAGGCCTCGCGGCACTCGCCGCGGGCCCTTTCGCGTCCCCATCCTTCCCTGTGAATCCCGGAGAACCTCTTGCCTGACCTCGTTCTTGTCGGTCTCGGAAACCCGGGTCCCGAGTACAGCGCCAGCCGCCATAACCTTGGCCGGCACTGCCTCGAGGAGCTCGCCCAACGCCTACACACGCCGATTGCTCGCAAGCGTTGGCGCTCGAAGGTGGGCAGTACCGAGCTTGGCGGTCGCCGCATCTGGCTCCTCGAGCCCGAGACATTCATGAACCTGAGCGGCCGGGCTGTTGCGGATGCGGTTCGTGACCTGGGTCCCGGAACCGAGGTCTGGGCGATCTATGACGAACTCGATCTTCCTCTCTGCAGGCTGCGGATCCGGCTGGCAGGCTCGGCGGGGGGGCACAACGGCGTGAAGTCCCTCATCGGCTCGTTGGGAACACCCGAGTTCGTGCGCTTCCGGGTCGGCATCGGTCGTCCAGGCCCGGGCCACGACTCTGCCGATTACGTTCTGCGCAACTTTTCGACCGCCGAGGCCGAGGCCCTGCCGAAGGTCATCCCGGCCGTCGCCGACGCGCTCGACCTCGCGCTGCGTGAAGGGCTTCAGGCAGCCATGGACCGCTACAACCAGCTCGGCTCGCTCGGCTGCCAGGAGATCCCGTGAGCGAGCTTTGGAGGGCAGTCCTCCGAGGCCCCCTCGCGGGATGGTTGGATGCGGGCCGTGCCGAGTCGCCCCTCAGGGCCGGCCGGGTTCCCACCGGGGCCTGGCCGCTACTCGCGGGCGCCGCCGCCCGCGCGTCGGTGCTCTCGGGCCGGACAGCGCTCATCCTCGTGCCCCATCCGGAGCGCTTTCTTCGGGAGCTCCGGCTCTGGCTGGGAGGACAGCCCTCGAGCTACCTCTTCGCCGAGATCGCGGTCTCCTTCCTGGACCGGCCACCTGCCTTCGACGAGGCCGTCAGCCGGCGGCTCGAGGCCCTGGCAGCGCTCCAGGGCGAGCCTTGTGTGGTGGTCTCGTCGCGGAGAGCGACGCTGCGCCCAACAGTCGCGCGCGCGGGCTTGAACGCGACGACCATCGAGCTCATACCAGGTGCATCGATTGCTCTTCCGGACGTCGTGAGGGGGCTTGTCGAGCTCGGGTACTCGCGCGAGCCGCAGGTTGAGAGCCCCGGCCAGTTCGCAGTGCGCGGGGGCATCCTCGACGTGTTCCCGGCGGCGTCGCGCTCGCCAGTCCGAGCCGAGTGGTTCGGAGACGAGATCGAGAGCCTGCGCATCTTCGACCCGCTGAACCAGCGTTCTGTGATGACGGTGCCGAGAGTTACGGTGAGGCCGGGGCGCGAGGTCCTCCTCGGTCCTGACCGCGGATCGGCTGCGGTCGCCCGGCTCCGTCAGGGCGCCGCGCTTGCCAGCCTGCGGCCGGACGTGCGAGCCGACTGGGAGGATGAGCTCACGCGCCTCGCCACGGGAACCTCCTTCGCCGGCGTGGAGTTTTTCTCCGCGTACCTCGAGCCCGACCTTCCGAGCCTCTTCGATCACCTGCCCCAGGGAGCCGTCGTCATTGATATCGAGGCCGAGAAGCAGCTCGCAGAAGCCGTCCACCTCGCCGACGAGGCTCGTGAGCTGGTTGCCGCAGAAGCTCGCGATGGCGAGTTACCGGTGGGGTTCACGCCTCCGCTCGTCTCCGTCGACCGCCTCGACTGCGGCGACCGCAGCCGCCTTGAGCTGAGCGCCGGGGAGTTGGATCATTCGCTCGAACTGGGCTGGGAGCAGCCCGAGCCGGTGGTCCGGCGCACCGGCGCCCTGGCGGAGCAGGTTGCCACGATCCCCTCGCTCGTCCTCGCCACCGAGCAGACCGAGCGCTTGGAGGCCTTTCTCACCGAAGCGGCAGTCACGGCCAGGCCCGCGGAGATCGACCTCGACCTCGACTGGGAGCTTGCGCCCGGCCTCCACCGCGCCGACATCGACCTCCCGGCCGGCTTTCGCAACCGACAGCTGGGCTTCGAGGTGCTCTCTGACGGCGAGCTCTTCGGACGGATCCGGCGTCCGCAGCTCCGTCGCGGCGGGCCGGGCAAGAGCCCTCCAAAGGTCAGCCTCGAGTTCCAGCCCGGCGAGCTAGTCGTGCATGTCGACCATGGCGTCGCTCGCTTCCAGGGAATGAAGCTGATCGAGGGAGAGGGTGCCGACCGCGAATACCTCGAGCTCGAGTACGCCGATGGCGACAGGCTCTTCGTGCCCGTCGAGTCCCTCGACCGCGTCCAGAAGTACATGGGCGGCGGGGAAGGGGAGCCGTCCCTGCACCGCCTCGGCACCGGGGACTGGGCGCGAGCCCGTTCCCGCGCCGGGAAGGTGGTTCAGGACATCGCCGACGACCTTCTCAAGCTCTATGCCGCGCGGGAGGCGAAGCCCGGCTTCGCCTTCGATCCGGACACTCCCTGGCAGCAGGAGCTCGAGGAGGCCTTTCCGTTCGAGGAGACGCCGGACCAGCTCAGTGCGATGGGGGAGATCAAAGCCGACATGGAGGCCGATCGGCCGATGGACCGGCTTCTTTGCGGAGACGTCGGCTTTGGAAAGACCGAGCTCGCGCTGCGAGCCGCCTTCAAGGCCGTCCAGAGCGGTAAGCAGGTCGCAATGCTGGTGCCGACGACCGTGCTCTGTCAGCAACACTTCCTCGTCTTCAAGGAACGTCTCAAGAAGTACCCGGTGGAGGTCGAGATGATGTCGCGGTTCCGAACCGAGGAGGAGATGGAGGCCGCGATGAGAGGCGTCAAGGCGGGCACCGTCGACATTGCCATCGGCACCCACCGGCTCCTTCAGCGCGACGTTCGCTTCAAGCGCCTGGGCCTCGTGATAATCGACGAGGAGCAGCGTTTCGGCGTCGTCCAGAAGGAGAAGCTCAAGAAGATGAGGACGGAGGTCGACGTGCTCACGCTGTCTGCGACGCCGATCCCTCGCACCCTGCACATGGCCGTCGCCGGCATTCGCGACATGAGCGTCGTCCAGACTCCGCCCGAGGACCGCCAACCGATCAAGACCTACGTCACGGCCGACGACGACGCTCTCGTCGCGCAGGTCATCGAGCGCGAGCTCGAGCGCGGCGGCCAGGTTTACTTCGTGCATAACCGTGTGCGAACGATCCAGCGCGCTGCCGAGCGCTTGAACAGGCTCGTTCCGCGTGCTCGCATTGCCATCGGACATGGGCAGATGGACGAGAACGACCTCGCATCAGTCATGGTTGATTTCACTGAGAAACGCTTCGACGTGCTGGTCTGCACGACGATCATCGAATCCGGTCTCGACATCCCGAACGTCAACACGATCCTCGTCCAGCACGCGGACAGGTTCGGCCTTTCGCAGCTCTATCAGCTTCGTGGGCGCGTCGGGCGGGCCGGCAAGCGCGCCTACTGCTATCTCCTCTATGACCCCACCCGTTCACTAACCGAGGAGGCTGACCGGAGGCTCGACGTGATGTCCGGGCTGCATGAGTTGGGCATGGGTTTCAAGATCGCCCTCCGCGATCTGGAGATTCGCGGAGCCGGCAACCTACTCGGTTCAGAGCAGCACGGCGCGATCGCCGCGGTCGGTTTCGAGATGTATGTTCAGATGCTCAACACGGCTGTCAACCGGCTTCGCTCCGGCGGCGACGAGAAGCATGTAGAGGACGTGCTCTCGACGCCGGAACTGAACCTCGACCTGCCCCTCGATCACTTCATCCCGCGCTCCTACATCCGCGACGAACGGCTTCGCCTCGCCGCCTATCGTGAGCTCGCAGCGGCCGATGACGAGGAGCAGCTCGAAAGCCTCCTGCGCTCTTTGAGAGACCGCTACGGCGCGCCTCCCAAGCAGCTCGATAACCTCGCCTATTCGCTGCGGGTGAAACTTCGCGGCCAGCGCCTCGGGCTGCGTTCTGTCATCGGCGATGGCAGCGAGGTGGTGCTGCGCGTGGACGCCGACAGGCCGCTCGACGTCGACTCGCTGCAGCGGAGGTTTGGAACCCGGCTCAGGATCGCTCCCAACAAACTCCGGCTGCAGCGCGCCGGTGAGCATTGGACCGACGACCTGCTCGATCTGCTCGACGCCATGACCCAGCTCTACGCAACTGCAACAATCAGCACCGGTGTCTGAGATCGCACATGTCCGATAAGCCGTATCCGCCCGGCCTGCCGTCGCTGTTCGAGGTCGTGCGCCGGCTGCGGGCGCCCGACGGCTGCCCGTGGGACAAGGAACAGACGCACGAATCACTCCGTCCCTACCTGCTCGAGGAGACGTACGAGGTACTCGAGGCCATCGACTCGAAGGACGACGCCAAGCTTCGCGAGGAGCTCGGCGACCTCCTCCTCCAGGTTGCGATGCACGCGCAGATTGCGGAAGACGAGGGTCGCTTCGACGCTGCCGCCATCTCCGAGGCGGAGGCCGCAAAGATGGTCTCCAGGCACCCGCACGTGTTCGGCGAGGTCGAGGTGGCAGACGCAGACGAGGTGCTTCGCAACTGGGAGCATCAAAAGCAGGCACAGGCCGCCCGCGAAGGCCGCCGGGAGTCGGTCGTCGACAGGGTTCCGCCGACGCTGCCGGCTCTCGCCTGGACTTACGGCATGCAGAAGCGAGCGGCGCGGATCGGCTTCGACTACTCGACTCCAGAGCTTGCCGCCGACGGCATCGCCGAGGAGGCACGCGAACTGGCCGAGGCGGACGACCCATCCGAGGTGTTCGACGAGCTCGGCGACTTGCTTTTCGCACTCGTCAACCTCGCCCGCAAGAAAAAGGTCAACCCCGAGGACGCGCTGCGCGCCGCGGGCCAGCGTTTCCGCACCCGCTTCAAGGCGTTGGAAGGCATCGCCGCCAAACGGGGCCTGGCGCTTCGTGACCTCGGGCCGGAAGCTCTCGAGGAACTCTGGGTTGAGTCTTCCGAAATTCGCGGCTAACTTAGTTGTAGCCTCTGATATAGTCCCCACGGTCAAGCGGCCATAGGGCCGCCCGCCAGGCAACCGAACCACCATGCGTCGCACCAAAGCCACGGCAACAGCCGGAAAAGTCAATATGCCCGCACCGCGCAGCCGGGAGTTCGCTCTCCTGGCGGTGTTGCTCGCAATCGGCCTCTGGGTCGGCTATGCCTTCGCGCAGGAGGCGTACCTCAATCACCGCCTCGGTCAACAGGCGGCGGACTTGAGGCAGACCAACCAGGCGCTGGCGACGCAGAACGAGGGCTACCGCCGCGACATCGGAGCCAGCACAACGGGCGCCGCCGCCGAGGAGGAAGCCCGTCTGAACGGATATGCGCGGCCCGAGGAGCACGTTTACGTAGTGAACCGGCCCGTCACCGACTCAAACGCGGTGGCAACTCAAAAACCGGTCGATAAAGTTGGAGCATCTGGAGCGCACGGATTCTTGGAGTCGATAGGGAGGTGGATCGCTAATTTCTGGCACCGGTGAAACGTTGACCGAGCAGCCTTTGGAGGTTGCACAGGCCACGGTTCACGATCCTGGCTCCCCCGTCGCGATCTCAGTCTCGAGCAGCAACGGCTCCACTCCCGGCGGCGCGGGAGTCCTCGTCGGCAGCACCGTCGATGGAACCGTCACGGGTATCACTCACTTCGGCGCCTTCGTCAACCTCGACGGCGGCCAGACGGGCCTGATCCACATCTCTGAGATCGCCTACGAGTACGTGCGTGACGTGCGTGACCACCTGAAGCTCAACCAGCTGGTGCAGGTCAAGGTCCTTCAGGTCAACCCGACGAACGGTAAGTACGACCTTTCCCTTAAACAGACCGGGGAGGCGCCTGAGGCCCCGCTCGGACCTCCGCGCTGGGGGAACAAGAAGGGACGCCGCGACAAGGTGCTCGCAGAGGGTGCCGACCCCATGTTCGAGGACAAGCTCTCGAAATTCCTGAAGTCCTCGGAAGAGCGCCTCCACGACGTCAAGCGCAATCTTGAGGCCAAGCGCGGCGGCCGCTACAAGTAGCCGGGTTGCGCCCAGGTCGAATACGAGCCGGCCGGCACGAGGTGTCTATAATCTCGATCGCGGAGTGGAGCAGCGGCAGCTCGTCGGGCTCATAACCCGAAGGTCCTTGGTTCGAATCCAAGCTCCGCAACCA
>JAYUBK010000163.1:0-5609 GCA_043740835.1 Chloroflexota bacterium | reverse complement strand
CGTTGAGCGTCGCGGCCTTGCCCATCACGTAGACGCCGGCGATGCGCGGGGCCTGCTCGGCGATCTCGCGGAACAGATGGTAGGCGGCCAGGCCGAGTGGATAGTCGATATTGACTATCGACGCCGTCGACGCCTTAAGTCGGACGGGGTCGACCCTGCCCACGCGCGGATCGAAGCAATTGGGATCGAGATCGGCCACCCGGATGATCTGCGCCGCCGACTCGACGACACCGGCGCGGGCGCGGATATGGCGGACCCCGACCTCCTTCTCCATCTGGGTGCGCTGCTTGCGGTACCTCCCGGCCTCGGGGTGGGTGTCGAACAGCTGCCGCGCAGCGAAGTACAGCCAGTTTTCGCGGCTCGCGCTGACATTGCCGGCCTCGATCTCGTCGAGCTCCCTGGCCAGTTCGGGGTCGTTTGCGCGGGCGAATTCAGTGATCTCCGGCTCGAGCTTGCGGGCCACGCCGCTGACAACGTTGACGAGGCTGTGCAAGTTTGAGGAGACGAAGTAGACGGGCGAGCCGGAAAGGCCCATCTCCGTCATCGCCGCGCCGATCGGCTGCCACCAGCGGTGAGCGCTGCGCGCATAGCCGACGTTGCTGCCTCCGACGACGCGCAGCGTCATCTCACACTCGCGCCTGCGGATCGTGTCGAGCATGTCCTGAAAACCGACCGCCCACGCCTGCTGAAGCCGGACCCAGTCCGCCTCTGAGGCACCGGCGGCCTCGCGCTCGTGTCCGGGCCGGACGCTCTGGAACGCGCGATGGAGCTTGTTCCATTCCAGCTGGTAGGCGACGAGGGTGGGCACGAGGTCGTCGATGTCCGAAGGCGAAGCGATCAGGGCTGCAATCGTCTGCTCACCGTCCCAGTACCAGCGCCGGCGCCGGGCGGGGGCCTCGACCTTCTGCCAGCCGAGAATGTCGGTGCCCAGTACGGCCTTCAGGGACGCCGAGTTCTGGCCCAGCAGAACGCGCCGGCAGTTGGCAATCGCGGCCGGCAGGCGGCGCGACGCATAGATGAGGGCGCCCATGTCGGCAACTGGTTCTCCGGCCAGGGCATGGAGTGCTGAGCGCATCCCAATGTGCGCCTGCTGGAGTGCCTCAACCCGGATTTCGCCCGAGCTCTGAAGCATCGTCGTGTACGTCCGCACGTAGAGCTCGACAGCGTGGCGGCCGGTCCAGCCGATCTTTTCCTGCACATCCATTTGGCTGCTGAGTCTAGGTTGCTCGCGCCGGAGGGCATCCTCCCGAGGCCTCTTACAAATCGTTTACCCGCTCTTGCGGAGGTGCTGACAAGCCCGGCCGATCCTGACCCTCATGGAACTAAATCCCCTGGGATTGGTGTAGACGTAAGTTGATGAAGAACTCCAAGATCCTCCGTTTCGCGCTTCCGATCGCAGCTGCGCTCGCCGTCGCAGCCGGCGCGCTCGCCATCACCGCCTCAGCTGCAGGCGTCAGCCTGGGCCTCTCCCCGACGGCTGCGACGACGAAGGCGGCAACGCCCCCCGTCGCCGGCGCGGACAGCGGGGGCAAGGCCGATATCGCCACCTACTGCGGCGCCTTCATGAAGAACTTCGCCTCGGCCCTCAACGTACCCCAGGCTGCGGTTGACTCGGCTGCCAGGAAGGCCCTGGGCCAGACGCTCGACCAGGCGGTCGTGGACGGCAAGGTCACCGCGGACCAGGCCGCCAAGGTCAAGACCGCGATCCCCAGCGGCTCATTCTGCGCCGCCGCCGCCGCCAGACTCCCCGGCCTCGGCGATGGACCTCACGGCCAGGGCCCCAAGGGCGGAGGCCGCGGCATGGGTGAGCTCGGTGCCTACATGACCGCTTACATGGACGCGTCCGCCAAGGCCGCCGGCCTCAACGGCGCCGCCGACTTGAAGGTTGCCCCCAATGCCGGCCAGAGCCTCAGTGCGATCGCCAAGGCGCACAACATCGATGAGCCCACGTTCCGCAAGAACCTCATCGCCAACCTGACCCCCACCCTCGACGCCGCCGTGAGCGCGGGCAAGCTCACCGGCGACCAGGAGAAGGCGATCCTCTCCAAGATCCAGACCGGGCGGATCCCCTTCTGGAACGCCCAGCCCGCGCACCGCGGAACCCCGCCCAGCGGCGCCCCGGTTCCACCGGCGGCCTGAAAGACAGTCTTCTCACCCTGGCCGTAGCGGACCGCCCTCCGCCCGGCAAAAGATCGGCGACCCCGCGGGTCGCCTTTCTTTTTTCTGTGGTGCGCCGGCGCACCGGTCGGCGGCGCCGGCCTTCGGGGCCCGCGTTGGGCTCAGTGACCCTCGGGATCCGGGGGCTGCATGCGTTTCATGAGTTCTTCGAGGAGCCTGCGCGTCTCCGGGTCTGACATCACCTGGGCCTGCATCGCTTCGGCTGCCCGCGCGATATCGGGATCGTTCATCAGGCGCTCGCTCATCGCCTCGAACTGCGATGCCATGTCTCGCATCGACGCCTCCTGCGCATACTGGAGGAGGATCGGCTGAGAGGCCGCCGCGGCGATCGACTGGACCTGTGCGCGAACCATCTCGACACCTTTGCAGCCGAGGCATTCGCCCTTCATTCCGCAATGGCAAAGCTGGCGGCGGAGCCGGTCGAGGGCGACATGGATTTCGGAGAGGTCGACACCGGGGTGCGGCTCAGACATCTGTCAGTGGCGATAGCATGGGATACATAAGCCTCTAATGGTGTTCCACCAGCTTTACGAACCAATTGCGGGCAATCTGGTCCTGTCGGCTCTCGTGGCCGGGCTTCCACTCTACGTCCTGTTCGCGATGCTGGCCGTATTCCGCCTTCCAGCCTGGCTGGCCGCGGCCTCAGCCCTGCTCACCGCGGTTCTTGTCGCGTACTTCGGATGGCGGATGCCGGGCAGCCTGGTCGCCTCCGCGACCACGAACGGCATGGCCTTCGGCATTTGGTCCATCAGCTGGATAGTCCTCAACGCCGTCTTTTTCCACAACCTGACCGTCGCGAGTGGTGACTTCGATGTAATCCGCAGGTCGCTGACTCGGCTCACCGCCGACCGGCGGGTGCAGGCGCTGCTTGTGGCCTTCTCGTTCGGCGCGCTCATCGAGGGAATCGCCGGCTTCGGAGCGCCCGTTGCCATCTCCGCTGCCATCCTCGCCGGCCTCGGCTTCGAGCCGATCACCGCGGCCGTGCTCGCCCTTCTGGCCAACACGGCTCCAGTCGCCTTCGGCTCTATCGGCATCCCGATAACGACCCTCGGCGCCCTGACTGCACCGATCATCGGCCACGGTCCCCAGGACACCGAGCGGGTCACACTGGCGCTGTCCGCGATGGTCGGACGTCAGTTGCCGCTCTTCTCGGTCATCGTACCGGCGTTTTTGGTGGTCGTACTGGCCGGCTGGAGGCGGATGGTCCAGGTCCTTCCAGCCGTCCTGGTTGCAGGCGTCTCGTTCGCGATCGTCCAGTTCGCCGTCTCCAACTTCATCGGCCCGCAGCTCGCCGACGTGGCCGCCGCACTCGTATCGATGGGCTGCGTCGCCCTGCTCCTTCTCGTGTGGAGGCCCTCTGAGATCTGGACGTTTCCCGCGACGCCGACGCATCGCGTGATGGGAGCAAGTGGCGCGAAGGACGACGTCGTCGACAGTCCGGGACGAATGATCAGGGCCTTCTCGATGTACCTGCTTCTGGTCGCCGTCATCCTCATCGGCCAGATGGGAAACCTCCCCTTCTGGGCTGGACATCCGGCGGGCGATGCGAAGACCGCGTTGCAGACCCCTTACAACGTGACGGCCGACCTCCGCTGTGGCTCCGCGGCGACGTACAAGCTCTGCCCTCAGCCCTGGCTGGGAGCCGACCCGGCCAAAGACCCCCAGGGCTTCCGCTTCCCCTTCTGGACGTTCCAGTGGCCTGGCAGCTACGCCACGGACGCCAAGGGCAAGCTGCACCCGCTGATCGAGCGCGAGACTCCGATCGTGGGCAAGCCCACGGCCTACCCGCTGACCTTCAGCTGGGACTTCGTGGCGGCCGCCGGCTCCCTCGTTCTCTACGCTTCGATCCTCGCTTTCATCGTGATGGCAATTCGCGGCGTTCCCATCCGCGTCTTTTTCACGACCTATGCGGCGACCGCCCGGCAGCTCGCTCTGCCGATCCTCACGATCGCCTGCATCCTCGGCATCGCGATCGTCATGAACTACGCGGGGATGACGTCCACGCTTGCGATCCTGATGGCAAAGACAGGCGTGCTCTTCCCGTTCTTCTCGGCTGTGATCGGAATGCTGGGCGTTTTCCTCACCGGTTCTGATACCTCCTCCAACACGCTCTTCGGACCGATGCAGGCGATCACCGCTCACCAGGCCGGGTTGAACCCGGTCCTCACTGCGGCCACGAACTCCTCCGGCGGGGTCATGGGAAAGATGATCAGCCCCCAGAACCTGTCGGTTGGAGCTGCCGGCGTGAACGCGGTCGGACGCGAGGCGGAGATCTTTCGCCGCGTGATCGGTTATAGCCTGATCTTGACGGCCGCCGTAGGCGTCCTGGCGATGGTCGAGGCGTACGTCTTTCCGGCGATCATCCCGATCGTCCGCTGAATACGAGGGGCGCGAGCGCCGGCGGCTACTTGATCGACTTGATGACGAGTGTGATCGTGCCCGACGGCACGTTCACCGTGACCTTGTCTCCCTTCTTGCGACCGACCAGGGCGCGGCCCACGGGCGAGTCGACGGAGATGCGGCCGGTGCCGGGGTCGCTTTCGACAGCACCGACGAGGTGGTAGGTGACCGTCGATCCGTCCTCTTCCGTCACATCGAGGGTCGAGCCGGGCTCGGCGACAGTGGAATGGTGCTCGCGGATGATCTCGGCTCGGCCGATCATCTCCTGCAGTTCGTAAATGCGGGCGTCGAGGAGTCCGACCTCCTCCTTCGCGGTCTCGTATTCCGGGTTGTCCTCGATGTCGCCGGGCTGGAACGCGTCCTTGAGGCGATCGGCGGCTTCGAGGCGGCGCCCCTGCAGCAACTCAAGCTCGGTCTTGAGCTTTGTGAGGCCTTCGGGCGTGAGGAGAACGGGCTCGGTGAGGTCCATCTGAGCCCGATATTACAGACGGACCGCGAATCTCGTAGAGGTTCTTTGCGACGGCGCCCTCCTTGACGCGGAACGGTGTCTCGCCGGAAGAACCGGCCGGGAGGCCCACTGTCAACGTTTCCCGTTTCTACGTTTGACGTGGCGGTGCAATAGGCTCACGGGCTATGGACGATAAGGATCGCGCTCTTCCCGAGACCCTGAACATGGAGTGCTTTCGCATCTCGAAGGCCACCGAAGGTCTCGCCTTCTCGGTGTCGGAGGCGGGGCCGCTCGTCCGCCGGCTGCTTCGCGTCGCCGGCCGTGTGATCATCGACACGGGAGGCGAGCGGGCCGACGCTCAGATCTGGCCGAACACCGAGGTGATGGCTCTGCAATGGCTCCGGGAGGCTTTGACGCCTCTCGGTTACGACATCCGGCCGCTCCCTGAATCTGGCCGCGAGCCAGTCCCCGACCCCTCCGCCGACTGGTAACCCGGGGCTGCGGCCAAGGCGTAACCCGGGGCTGTATTCCCTCCGACCGTGGCTATCGCCGCCCCTCGAAAGCGTCGCCAGGACCATCTGCA
>JAYUBK010000162.1:0-5617 GCA_043740835.1 Chloroflexota bacterium | reverse complement strand
AGTAGGTGAAGGTCTGGCCCGACGGCCCTGCGTCCGCGACCGTCACGGTCATCGTTGCGGCACCGATGGTGCAGGTGGAGGTTATGGATGCGGCGCCGATGAGAGGAGTTGGAAAAGTGGGGCAGGCCGGCCCGGCGGAGTTCCGGGTGTCCGTCGCAAAGAGGCTCACGCCGCTCGTCTGGGCAGTGGTCCAGGACCTGTCCTTCTGGTAGACATCGGCCGCGTAGAGCGCCGCCGCGTCGACGGCGTCCTGGAGAACGCGCCGGCCGTCGTACGCGCGAGCGCTGTCGATTGCCAGGGCGACGAAGCCGAGCAGCACGATCATCATCAGCGCGACAACCACGATGGCCTGGCCCTTCTGTGCCCGGCGGCGCAGGTCCCGCAAGGGTGCCGAGTTCGCCACCTCAGTACTCCGTCGTGAAGGTCACGTGGCTCGTGAGGATGATGCGGCTGCCGATGGCGTCGCGGACGAGCGGCGTCACGGGGGCGAAGTTGTAGATGATCGTCACCTCGAGGATGGCACGCCCGGAGGCCGGTACGACCGCGCTGCAGGACCCGGCCGCATTTGCCGGCGTGTCTCCGCCGGGTGCGTTCGGGGGCGGGGCCGACTCGAGCACGGCGGGGGCGGGGGCCTCGGTGATGAAGAGCCAGCCCTGGTCGTGTGCCGGGAACCCGGTCACCGGCCCGGTCGGGCAGGGGGCCTGGAGGACCATGCCCGCGCTGTGACCGACAGCCAGTGCATAGGCGGTGGCGAAGTCCGGCATCGGGATCGATGCCGTCTGCGCGTAACGCGCCACTTCGCGCGCGCTGTTTCCGATCGTCACGTAGAAGTACAGGGCGCGCCCGAAGTCGATGATCCCAAAGCTGAGCAGCAGCAGCACCGGGGCCACCAGTGCGAATTCCACCAGGGCCTGCGACCTCTCCCTCCGCCGTGGCCGGGTCATCGCTGGACCTTCAGGTGCCAGTTGGTGGCGATCGCGACCCCCCCGGGGATCGCGCCGGTCGGAAGGAAGCCTGTCAGCGGCCCATACGTCATGAGCACCGCCACGTTGAGGTCCGCCGGCGTGCCGGCCGTCTGGCAGACATAGAGCCAGGGCTGGTTGACGGTGCTTGGAAACTTCGATGCGTCGTAGGGGGGGTTGCCGTCGGTGACCGCAAGTGCGCAGCCCAGCGAGCTCACGGAGTTCATCTGGACCGAACTCGGCAGGCCTCCAGCGACCAATTCCCGGTCCACAGCCGTCTTAATGTCTGTGTCGTTGAGATGTGGGTTCGAATTGGTAGCTTGACTGAACCAGGCGCCTGTGCGGGCGCCTTCACGCGCGGAGTTGTGGAGGACGTCGGAGAACTGTATGGACCGTGACAGGTCGACCAGGCCGCCGAAGAGCACGACCAGTACGATCGAGCTGATCGCGAACTCGACGAGCGATTGGCCGTGCTGGAGTCGCGTTCGGTCCACTAAGATGTGCCGGGCCAAAAAGCCCGGGAGGCAATCGGATTGGTAGGCGTGCAGGAAACCATCAGAGCGGCGCGGCAGAGGCGGCCCTTCACGATCCTCGGAATCATGATCGCGTTGCTCACGCTCGGGTCATTCGTGTTCGTTGCGACCCGGGTGGGTGAACCCGGAGCGGTCACGGTGCTCGGTTCAACCGTGCCCGTGGTCGTTGCCAAGAACGCCATCCACGCTCGCGAGCTCCTCAGCGTCGACGACCTGGTGGTGCGGCAGCTGCCCGTCCTGCCCGTGGGAGGCTTCGCGGACGTCAAGTCTGTCGGCGTCGGTGCTGAGAGTCCGAGGTACGCCCTCATCGATGTTCCCGCCGGGCAGCCGCTGGTCGCCAATGCACTCGCCAAATCCCAGGGTGAAGTTGGTGGGGTGCCTCCGCCGTTCCTGAACATCGCACCCGGCTACGTCGCCATGACCATACCGACCAGCGAACAGCAGGGGGTGGCCGGCTACATCCAGGCGGGCGACTATATCGGAATCATCGCCGTCCTCGACGTGGGCTCCCTGACGGTCGCGAAGACGGTTTTCACCCAGGTCCACGTGCTCCAACTCGGTGCGGCAACCTTCGACGCCGCCGGTAAGCCGATTGCAAAGGCCTCCACCGGCGCGAGTTCGAGCCTGACCATCGTCGTCACCGAGTGTGATGCCGAGTACCTCAACTGGTTCCTGGCCCGGGCGTCTCTGCGCTACGTGCTTGAATCTCACGCCGATTACGCAACGGTCCAAAAGCCGTCCGCCTGCACCATCGACCAGGCCAAAGGCGTCACCAGCGCCGACATCGCGACTCGCTTCGGAATCAAGTAGACCGGCGGGGCTCAGCAACTCAAGGTGTCCCCGCTATTCCTCGCGATCGTCACGGGCGTGTGCCTGGCCGGCGCGATCGTGATCTTCTTTTGGAGCCTGGATAAGGCCAGGAGCGGACGTGCCGAACCTGACCCCTCGCTGCGCCCGCCGGCCCGACCCGGGCGCGTCAGCGCCTGGGAGTTCATGGATCGCTACATCCAGCCCCTGGCCGAGGTCATCAATGAACGCAACCGGAGGCGCGGCAGGGTAACGCTGGCCGACCGGATCGCGAGAGCCGGACTTCGCCTCACCAGCTCCGAGTTCCTGCTCCTGCAGATCAGTCTCGCGGCCTTCCTGGCCGTGCTCGGCCTCCTCTTCTTCCGCCTGGGACCCGCGGTCCCGATCCTTGCCGTGGTCGGTGCGATCGCTCCCAACCTCTACCTGACCGCCCGCCAGGGCGCTCGCCAGGCCGCCTTCGACCAGCAGCTGGGCAACATGGTGACGCTCCTCTCGAACTCTCTGAAGACCGGCTACTCCCTCGTCCAGGCCATCGAGACAGTCGCCAGGAAGTCGCCGCCGCCGATCTCCGACGAGTTCGAGCGCGTCGTCTCCGCGATCCAGTTCGGAGCCTCCGTCGAGGACGCACTCGCCGCCCTGGTGGAACGGGTTCAAAACCCCGACCTCGACTTCATCGTGATCGCAATCCTCCTTCATCGGAAAGTGGGAGGAAACCTGGCCGAGATCCTTGACAACATCGGCGAAACGATCCGCGAGCGGCTTCGGACAAAGCGCGAGATGAGCGTTGTGACGGCCCACGCCCGGGCCTCGAGCCGCGTCATCAGCGCGCTGCCGATCGTGCTCGCCCTGGTGATGTACATGATCACGCCGCGCTACTTCACGCCCATGCTCACGAGCCCCATCGGCTGGTTCATGATCGCCTTCGCGGTGATGCTGGTGGTCGCCGGCAACCTGATCATGAGCCGGATGGCGCTGGCACGGCTGTGAGCTCCGGGATCGCGCTCGGATTCATCTGCGCCGTGGCGGTGGCGTTCCTGTTCGTGCAGCTCGACAAGCTCAAGTCGACGATTGCCGAGCTCCCACCGGAAACTGTCAAGAAGCCCTCCACCGGCCGCAGGCGCGGCATCGGCCCGCTCCTTGACCGCCTTGGCAAGCGGCTCACGGCCGAGGCCCCGGCGGAGAGGCAGTCCGTCCAGTCTCGCCTTGACCTGGCGGGCAATCCGATCGGTTTGACGCCCGGCGGATACCAGGCCGCGCGGGTCGGCGCAGCCGGCCTGTTCATCGCCATGGCGCTCGGCACCGGGCTGGTGGTGGCCAGCCCCTGGGTGAGCCTCGGGCTCGCGGCGCTGGCCGGCCCCATCGGTTACTTTCTGCCGACCATCCTCCTCAATTTCGCCGCCGGCGGGCGCCGGCGCGAGATCGAGCGCAACCTTCCCGATGCGGTCGATCTCCTCACCCTCGCCGTCGAGGCCGGGCTCAGCCTTGACGCCGGAATGGCCGACATCACGCTCCGCTTCAGCAACCCGCTGGCGCTCGAATTTGCAAGGGTCATCAGGGAGACCCGACTCGGAAAGCCCCGCCTCGTTGCGATGGAGGCGATGGCCGTGCGCACGGGTGTGGGCGAGCTTCACAACCTCGTTCAGGCGATCACCCAATCCGAACAGATGGGCATCGGCATCGCCAAGACGCTGCGCATCCAGGCCAGCGAGCTGCGGCGGCGCCGCCGCCAGATCGCACAGGAGTCGGCGGCGCGGGCGTCGCTCCAGATGATCGTGCCGATGATCGGGTGCATCTTCCCGACGCTCTGGATCATCCTGCTCGGCCCGGCAGTGCTCGTGATCATCAGGGACTCGGTGCACCGCTAGCCCTTGTTACGGTGGGAGGCATCGACTCCTCCCCTCACCTGCGGCTCTGCACCTGGAATCTCCACCTCGGGCTCGACCTGGCCGGGATTCTCGACGCGGTCGCCAGCGAGGGGGATTTCGACGGCATCGACCTGCTCGCGCTCCAGGAGGCGTCGGTCCATGACGCTCGCGACGACTCCGCAGTCATCGCGGAGCGGCTCGGGCCGAGCTACCGTCACCTGCAGGTGACGGCGCACACGCTCCAGGGTCACGTCCAGGCCAACGCCCTGGTCTGGGATTCCCGCCGCGTGGAGATCGCCGGCCACGCGGCGCTGCTCCTGCCGATGCGGGCCGACAACCGTCTGTCGCGAACCGAACGCGCGCTCCTGAGCGTGCTTCCAGTCCAGCAGCGGATGAGCCTCGTTTTCGACTGCCATGTCGACGGCCTGCGCTGGCTTGTCTACGTTGCCCACCTCGACGTCTTCGGTTACCGCCACAAGCTGGAGCAGTTCGGGAGCATCCTCGCCGACCTCGAGACTCGCGACGTCGCGGATATCACCGTGATAGCTGGCGACCTGAACACCTTCCGGCTGGCCCGGCGCCCGCGCTGGACGCGGCTCACCGGCGCCGCCGATGCGGCGGGCTTCGAAGATCTCACGGGCGAGATCCGCTGGACCCATTCGTTCGGCCGCCGGGTGTCCGTCCGGCAGAAGCTGGACGCGATCTTCATCCGTTCCGACCGGCCGCTTCTCTATGAGTCGTGGAGCCTCGACCTGGCGGGCTCCGATCACATTCCTGTCTTCGCCGAGATCAAGGGGTGGGGCTGATGGGCAAGGGGCTCGTGATGATGCACATCGACGGCGTCGGTTATCGGTTCCTGCAGCGAGCGCTGGAGCAGGGCCGGATGCCGAAGCTGGCAGCGCTCATTAAGGCAGAGGGCTATGAGGTCCTGCCCTACCGCTGCGGCATCCCATCGACGACGCCCTTCTGCCAGGCGGGGATCCTGTATGGCGACAACTCGGAGATTCCGTCCTACCGCTGGTGGGACAAGGAGGCGAACCTCCTCGTCGCCTTCGGCCATGGCTCGTCCTTCAAGAAGGTCGCCGCCAAGTACTTCAAGGGCCGCGAGCCCCTGACCCAGGACGGGGCCGTCATCGGCTCCTGCTACCCGGCCGGCGCGCGGGACACCTTCGCTCTCGCCTACCGCGAGCGCGACACCTCCGGGGCTGCCGACTCGGGTTCTGGCCTGGCACTCATCCTCGCCTTCTTTTCGAGCCCGCTGCGAGTCGCCTCCTGGCTGCGTCACGGGATCATGGCGCTGGTCGAAACCGCCGCGATGGCGTTTCGTGCCCGCGCCGAGGGCCGCGATCCCGCGCGCACCTACGTGATCTCGGACATGCTCGAAGAAGTTTTCCTGCACCACGTGGCGCGGTACGCGGTGCGGCAGGCGATGAAGAAGGGCTTTCCCACG
>JAYUBK010000161.1:0-1638 GCA_043740835.1 Chloroflexota bacterium | reverse complement strand
GCTGGGGAAGCTGCTCCTACATGGTCGGAGTCATCCGCATCTCCGAACGCGCGGCGCGCCTTCCGGAGTTCATCCTCGACTACCTGCTCGTTCACGAGCTCGCGCACCTCGAGCACGCGGACCATGGCCCTGCGTTCTGGGAGCTCGTCAATCGATTCGCCCTCGCCGAGCGGGCCCGGGGTTACCTGATGGCAATCGACCACGGCTTTGCACGGGTGCCCGGGGAGGAGCCGGGCGACGAGCCGCCCGGCTGCGGGGACCACCCGGTCGCGGAGACCGCCTGAGGCGATGCGCGCCTCCGAAGAGTTCGCACAGCGCTTCCATGATCTTCACGGAGGCCCCGGGGTCTTCGTCCTCGCCAACCCGTGGGACGCCCTGTCTGCCCGCCTTCTCGCCAGCCTCGGCTTCCCCGCGCTGGCCACGACCAGCGCCGGCGTCTCCTGGGCCTACGACAAGACCGACGGCGAGCAGCTCACCCGCGCTGAACTGGTTGAGGCCGTCTCGCGCATCTCGGCGGCTGTCGACGTGCCCGTCAGTGCCGACATCGAAGCCGGCTTCGGAGACAGTCCGGCGGGCGTGGCGGAGACCGTGCGGCAGGTGATCGAGTCCGGGGCTGTTGGAATCAACCTCGAGGACGGCACGCGCAGCCGCGACGAGCCGTTGCTGGGCAAAGCCGACCACGCCGCCAGGATCCGCGCTGCCCGCGAGGCTGCCTTAGAGCTCGGCCTCGGCCTCTTCATCAACGGCCGCACCGACGTCTACCTCCGCGGCGTGGGCGATCCGGCCGGCCGCTTCGAACACGCGGTGGAAAGAGCCCACGCGTACATCGAGGCGGGGTCGGACGGCATCTTCATTCCCGGGGTCTCCGACATCGACCTCATCGGCCGCCTGGTCGAAGCCATCCCGGCTCCACTCAACGTGATCGTCATGGACGGCACGCCGCCCGTCGCCGACCTCGAGAAGGCCGGCCTTCGCCGCCTGAGCACCGGCGGCCGCCTCGCCCAGGCCGTCCTCGGACTCCTCTCCCAGGCCGCCACCGAACTGCGCGACAAGGGCACCTTCGACAAGATCTTCGAATACGCGATGCCCTACCCGGACATCCAGACGCTGTTCCGAAGGGACAGCTGAGCGGTCACTCCCAGGGGGGCTGCCCGGTGCGTCGCCTAGCTGGTCAGGACGATCTTCGTAGCCTCGCGGGCCGCGAACATCTCGTAGGCCTTGACGCCCTCGTCGAGTTTCATGCGGTGGCTGATGATCCGCGCCGGGTCGACCTTGCCGCCCGCGACCAGGTCGAGCAACTGGCGCATATAGGCGGGTACGTTGCAGACCCCGCCCGTGTACGTGAGGTTGTTCCACCAGACGCGCATGTAGGGAAAACTCGCCTCTATGACGTCCGGCACCCCCACGACTGAGACAGTACCGCCGGAGCGCACCGCGTGCACCGCGGTCTCGATGGTGCTCGTCAGGCCGACGCACTCGATGCTGCGATCGACGCCGTAGGTGGTCAGCTCCTTGATCAACGTCGCCGCCTGGCCATCAGTGTTGTTGATGGGGATCGCGCCCAACTCCTGGGCCATCTCCAGCCGGGCGTCGACCATGTCGACCGCGTAGATCGCCGCCGGTCCGAAGAGCGCCGCC
>JAYUBK010000160.1:0-5635 GCA_043740835.1 Chloroflexota bacterium | reverse complement strand
ACAGGCAGGAACCAAGAACTCGGCAAAACAAGGACGAGGAGGAATAGCAGAGATGGTCAAGACCAGCGATATCGCGATCACACCGCACGGACCCTTTTCCTGGGAGACGGCCAACGAGGTGCTCGGCACCTTCCCGCCCACCCGCCACCACTACCGCGGTACCAGCGAAGTCGTTCGGATGGCCTTTCCTCTCGACGGAGACTTCACCCCCGTGGCGGCGGCGCTGTGGGAAGAAGGGGGCGTGATCCGCGGGGAGGTCGCGGGGACTGATCGCTTCGATTCGGTGGCACGCCAGGTCGCTCGCATCTACTCGCTGGACCACGATGGGTCCGGCTACCCGGAAGTCGGCGAGCGCGATCCGCGGGTCGGCCGACTGATGGACGCGCTCCCCGGTCTCAGGCCGGTCTGCTTCACCTCACCCTACGAGACGGCCGCCTGGGCGATCATCTCGCAGCGCATCCGCAAGGACCAGGCGGCGGTCATCAAAGAACGCCTGATCGCCGAACACGGGCATCCTCTGGCCATCGCGGGCGAGGTGGTCAATTCGTTTCCCGTTCCCGAAAAGTTGCTTGAGGTAGAGAGCATCTCAGGACTGCCGGGCTGGAAGGTCGACCGCCTCCACGGAGTTGCGAGGGCGGCTCTGGCCGGTCTCCTCGACGTTGACCGGCTGCGAGAACTGGGCGAGGCCGCGCCGGCATCGGTTCTTTCCATACCCGGAATCGGACCGTTCTGGTCGCAGGGAATCTGGCTGCGGGGCTGCGGCGTCGTCGACGTTTTCCCAGAGGAGCCGATCTCGACCGCGGCCCTCGGCCTCCTTCACGGTCTGGGCGAGCAGCCCGCGGCCGCCGACGTCGAGAAGTTGACCGAGGCGTTCCGGCCGTACCGGATGTGGGTTTGCTTCCTACTCCGCGTTGCCGCGGGAAGGCGCGGATTGATCCCCGGTGTGTCGCGACGCGAAGGCGACATCCGGAGCTCCTTCAAGCGCTGATTGGACCAACGGGCGCGGGATCCTGTGCCGCTGAGAATGTTTGGGGCGCGAGCGCCGAGCGGCCCCTGGCAGCCGGAGCAATGCGGTGATAGTGTCGGGCGCGACTCATTCCGCCGCCAAACTCGAGGAGAAACGATGGCCTTCCGCGAAGCATCATTGGAAACCACGGCATCCCCGACCGAGGTTTGGACTGTATGGTCGGACATCAGTCGCTGGCCCGACTGGAACCCCGACATGATCGCGTCGCGCCTCGACGGCCCGCTTGCCGCGGGCACTACCGGGATGATTCACACTCGCTCGGGCGGCAAACACGATGTTGTCGTCACGAACTTTGAGGACGGCAGATCATTCGAACTCGAAAGCGGCGCCATGCCGGGCATGAGACTTGGAATCCGGGCGACCGTTTCACCTTCCGGCGCCGGCGCGCGGATTTCGCAGGCCTTCGAGGCGCGCGGGCTGCTCGCTCCGCTGGGCGGGGCGATGATGGGAGGAATGATTCTCAAGACTTTCGGCGAGGTACTGGCCGGCCTCAAGAAGAAGGTGGAGGCGGGGCGTTAGCTCGTCGATGTCAGCCCGGCGTAACCCGCGTGTGGCTCGCTCGCCGCCACCTCCGCTCGTCGACCCTGGTCGTCATCTCTGGCTCGACGAGGTGGGCGCCGTGGAGTACATGAGCGATCCGGGGGTCGTCAGCAGCTCGCCGGTCTCGAGAAGGGTCTTCAGGCCGGACAGGATCATCGGCCAGCCGCCATAGAGTTGATAGTTCGCGTTCTCGCGGAGGTGGTCGTGGGTGACAGTCAGACGGCAGGAATCGCCCACCGGCTCGATCTCCCAGGTGACCCTCGATGTCCCTTCTGCCTGCACGTCGTCACTCCAGAGGGCAAGCATCGTCTGGACCAGCCGGCGCGGCGGATCGACCTCGAGGTTCTCCCCCTCCGCCAAGAGCGCGGGAGCGTGCGGATTGCTCATCTCGAATCTTGAGCCAGGCGTCCAGTCGGAAGTGAACCAGCTGCCGAATTGGTACTTGCTCCTCATCTCGCTGTCCGTGATCGCCTCCCAGAGACGTTCCGGGGTGGTCTTGATGTAGATCTCGAAGACTTTTTCCATGGCTTCCTCCAGGCGGTTCGTGAGGTCCCCAGGTCGGCGCCCCACGTCCCTTACTCGTTGACCCAGCCGGCGGACAGGCAACCGGGCAACCATATGTGACCGATTGGTCACTTGTCAAGTCTGCTGGGGCCATTCCGCCCAAGTCCCTTGCTCGGACCTGATTGACTAGCAACTCGATGCCTGTTTTCGAACGCGGATCCACGTCCATCAGCTATGAGGTCCGCGGCTCCGGCCACCCGCTGCTGCTTCTGGCACCTGGCGGCATGCGTTCGGCGGCGATGTGGTGGGCTCAGCAGCCGGGCAAGCCTCGCCCACCCTGGATCAACCCACTTGAGGACCTGAGCGACCGCTTTCAGGTGATCGGGATGGACCAGCGCAATGCCGGCTCGTCGGTTGCACCGATCAGTTCCGATGACGGCTGGCACGTCTACCTCGAGGACCAGTTGGCACTCATGGATCACCTCGGTCAGGAACGCTTTCACGTGATGGGCGGGTGCATCGGCTGCTCCTATGCCCTGGGTCTTTGCCAGGCGGCCCCGGACCGTGTGACCAGCGCCGTGCTTCAGAACCCAATCGGGCTCAGTGAAGGCAACCGGCCCAAGTTCCACGCCATGTTCGACGACTGGGCCGACGAGCTGCGAAGCTCGCACCCCGAACTTGACGGAGCGGCCCTGAACGCCTTCGGGGACAGGATGTTCGGCGGCGAGTTCGTCTTCACCGTCGGCAGGGATTTCGTCCGTGCCTGCAAGGCCCCGCTGCTCGTGATGCCCGGTGGCGACGACTTCCATCCCCGCGCCGTGGCGGAGGAGATCGTGGCATTGGCTCCCGACGCGGAGTTGCTCGCTCCTTGGGGCGGCGATGAACACCGTGGCAACACCTTGCGGCGAGTCTTGAACTTCCTCCTCCCCCATACGACCACGCAGGCCTGATCGAAGCCACTGAAACGTCGTCGACGCCTCCGACCACGTTGGCGTACGAGGAGTGTGACGACCTTCCGAATGTGGACTGGGACTCGCGCGCGTTACGACTCTTTAAGGAACCCCCGAAGCTGACGATCCACCTCCGGCTACGTTCTGGCGTCCGGTTTCTCATTCGAAAGCTGCCCGTGATGAACCGCTCCCTTCCCCGGCCTGTCGGGCTGTCGGGCTAGAAGCCGATTGGCTTCTCCAGAAGGAATAGGTGGGTCCGCCCGGGCCCATCCCAGTTGATGATCAGGATCTTGGCGAGGCCACGACCCAAGACTGGGTTGTCTTCTGGGCAACCGCCACGACCCCCGGCTGAGTTGTCTTCTGGGCAGCCGCCTCCGCGAGTACCGGGAGGGGGCCGGGCAACGTCAATCCAGATGTTAGAAGCCCAGCACCTCGTCGACTCGGCCACCAAAGTGTCCAGAGAACTTGATCGGGGCATTCAAGGCGCCCTCACAAAATATTGCAAGGTACCCGACGCCGAGGACAACAAATCATGCTGGCTCAATAAGCCTGCCGTTTTTCGACAGGTTCGGGTCGGTGCATCCGGCAAGGTTGAAACAGCAGGGCCGTCGCTTCCCGCTTCTCACTTTCGAGATGCTTACTTCGACCCGTCGTTTGCGCGTATCAGGGTTTTGGGTTGCATTGACCCAGCGAACCCATTCCCAGCGCGCCATCGGCGTAAAACTTTTCCATAGGTCTTGGATCTTCTGAGGGGCAGCCGCCAGAGCTGCCTCAAGATCCTGTGGCACGTGCGGCTCCGGCCAGTCTTTGAGTGGCTCAATTTCGAGCGACGCGGTGGCCCCCGCGCTGAGAGAAGCGCTTTGTTGGAGATTCGCATCAATCCTCATCCAGTGGCCAAAATAGCCGTCTGGTTCCAACACCGCCTGGAACCCATGGCCATTGATAGTTCCCTGTACCGCCACCTGCCCGCGCGACCGCAGTTTCCCGCTCGCACTCTCAGGCAAGCGCAAAATCGTCCATTTGTCGATCGTGTACAGCGTGGCATCAAAACGAATTGTTGGCACTCCTGCTCGCTGAATCATGGTAGCCATACATTTTGCAGTCCTGCGACGCGATCTCAAGGTCCGGCCACCAGGTCCGACGAGACACCTCAGGTCGGAAGTTCTGGCGCCGCTCGCCTAGGGCTGGAAGGGCCGGTCATGGCACTCCGGAAGTCGTGGCTCACATCGACCCAGTTGATGTCCATGGCGGTCACTCTAGCCGCGACTCGGTGACCGGCGCTTCTCAATTCCTGATCGGTTTGGTCGCCGATAGGTGCGCGGCGCGAGCGAGCGCCTCGACGTCCAGCGGCTCCGGGCTGCGCTCATCATCGACGTCGCGCTTCGACGCCTCGATGCCGTGCATGACACTCAGCCAGATGTCGGCGACCACCGTCGCCTCGCCTGCCGGACGACCACCACATCGCCGGGCAACAAGTTGCCCGGTGCCGCCCTACGCGCCGCGCCGCCGCTCCGCAAGGGCCTTGAAGGTCCAGAGCGGATGACTAACGAAGGAGCGTACCCACTCCTTTCCAGCCCAACCGAACGCCGAATGGAGTAAATGTCGACTTGCAGACTGCCCATGGAGGCGTTTGCTGCTCTCCGCCTGGCCGCTCTCGATACCGGGCTCGCCATGATCGCCAGACTCAGGCTAGGCGAACGCCGCTTCGATCCAGGCCCTTGCGACGTTGTGTAGCGACCCATAGGCTGCCCATGTGGATTCCGCCCAACCCCGGAGCCTGGCGGCATAGTCCTCGACGCTGGTCGCGCTATCGAGGTCGGCGATGGTCAGGCTGCCACGCTGCGGCGGTGGCGGCGGCTTGGTCAGATCCCCGGGCGCGTTGAGCCAGCGTTGAAGGAGTACAGGCCACGCTCACTCCCATCGTGCTCGATCGACCAGGCGACGCCCGTGAGGTGGGCGGCCAGGGACTTCGCGGAGACGCAATAACGCTCGGAATGCTGAAGGGAGTAGACATCGATCGTGAGGCGAGTCGATCTGTAGTCGGGCGCAAGCTCGCGCGCCTCGCGCACGCGGAAGACGTCGAATCGATCCTGACAGCCATCGGCGCCGTGTGCGATGACGAGTCCGCAGCCCTGACAGCGATCCAAATTCACCGCAGTCTAGGTGCCACTACCCTGACACTGCGATCAGGATGAGAGTCTGCCGCCAGGTCCGACGGCCGAGAAAGATCCGAGGTAGCT
Source organism: Chloroflexota bacterium (assembly GCA_043740835.1). Classification (GTDB taxonomy): domain Bacteria; phylum Chloroflexota; class Dormibacteria; order Dormibacterales; family Dormibacteraceae; genus JAYUBK01. The sequence goes on along the minus strand of JAYUBK010000160.1, from coordinate 374 downwards.
CGCTCAGAGGCCCAGCGGACCCTACTTTGAATACGAATGTGGAGTGGGCCCGGCTGGATTCGAACCAGCGACCAGAGGATTATGAGTCCCCCGCTCTAACCAGCTGAGCTACGGGCCCGCAACCGAGAAAGCTAGCTTGTTTGCGCGCCCCGGGCTCCGACCGATGCCTCTGGGCTCCCGTCAAGTTGGTGGCGGATCGGTCGGGTCCGCAGATATCCAATCCGCCTCGTTGCCATCAGCGCTTCAGAGCGGTAATGGCACCGCACCACGGAGGGGTCCGGGCAGAGCCGGGTTGTCAATGTGATTGAGGGGAGCGGATCACGCGACGTACCGCATGTCCTCGCAATCCGCTTGGGCACTGCCAACGAAGGTTG
>JAYUBK010000159.1:0-1644 GCA_043740835.1 Chloroflexota bacterium | reverse complement strand
ATCCCGATTGCCAAGTCTCTCGCCGACTACATCTTCCGCTGGCTCGCCAGCCGCTTTCTGACCTTCGAGGAGCAGGAGGCGGTCGGGATCATCAAACGTGATGGCGGCCCCGCGCCCACCGAGGCGTCGGTCATCCCCGTCCCCGCGCCCGCTCCCGCCAGCAACGCCCGTCCGCAGCCCATCTCGGCATCGGTGAAGCAGCTCGAAGACACTCAGCTTCTCGCCATGAACCCGATGAGCAATTCCAACACCCGCCTCACATTCGTGGTTGACCGCGACGCCCCTGCCTGCGCCGACTGCGGGGCGATCACGGTCCGTTCCGGGGCCTGCTACAAGTGCATGAACTGCGGAGCGACGACAGGCTGCAGCTAGTCCTCGCAGCAGCGATCTGAAGGGGCCCTCTCGCCGTTGCGGGCGGGCCCTTTCTCGCTCGGCACCCACGCGATACGCGGCCGTCAGGATTCAGGCTCAGAGAAGCCTCGACCAGGGAGCGGTCCGCGGGCAACGCCTACAATCCGGGACTCAGTCTCCCCAGAGAACGGCCGCGACCTCGCCTGGCTCTGCTGGCCGCCGCCCGAGTTGCCTGCCCAGCCGGGCGACCCGCTCAACGAGTTCCTCATTGGTCGGCTGGTCGGGGCCGGTGTAGTCCTCCAGTCCAACCCGCACGTGTCCGCCCCTTTTGATGACTAACTCGGCGAGGTCACCCGCCAGAACGTCGCCCCACGGAACTCCGACCATCCACGGAAGCTCGGTGTCATCAAGGAGTTCCAGCAGAACTTCAACGCTGGACGTCCTCGCCGGCAGGCCGAAGATCGCCGCCTCACTACCGAAGTACAGCTGGATCTTGGCTCGGCGCGGCAGGCTACCCGCGCGCAAGTGTGCGATGGTCAAACGCAGAAAGCCTGGCTCCCAAATCGTTATGTTGGTGGGGAGATCCTGGTCGCGACACCATTGGAAGGCCCAGGCGACTTCAGCGGCAGAGTTGCCGAACGCCGGCAGCGACACCGGGCCCTCAGCGCTGTTTGCCGCCAACGACAAAACGCCGGCGTCCACGATCGCCATCCTCAGCGAGTCCCGGCGATGGAGTTCGACCATGTGCGCGTACCTGACATCGACCGGGGCGCTGCGCTCGCCCGAGCAGGTAGGGTAGATCAGAAGTTCCGGATGGTGCGCCCAGATCCGCCGCCAGGCCTGCTCGTAGGGGTCCGCGGCATGCCTGCTAGGTTCCCCAAAGTTCGGATCGTCGTTGTGGTTATGGATAATCCCTGCGCCGGCGACCACACAGGCAAGTGCAGCACTGACGATTTCGTCGACTGATCGAGGGACGTTGGGGTTGGGCGACTTAGCGGTGGAGCCGTTGACAGCGGCCTCGATAACGAGGGGCGAAGTGACGCTACGACTCACAAGAAGAGAGGCTCAACATGAGATGTGGCCAGAACCTATGCCCGCCCGCCATCCCTGTCAAGCCGACCTCGGTCAGGTCATGGGTCACACCTCCCGCGGCGATCTGCGTCACCATTGAGCTCTGGGCCGTCACCGTGTTCCGTGGGGGAATTTCACAATGAATGTTCGCCGTGTGGTGACCGGTCGCACCGCGGATGGCAAGTCCGTGTTCGTCAGCGACGCCGAGGTGCCTCCCATAAC
>JAYUBK010000158.1:0-5642 GCA_043740835.1 Chloroflexota bacterium | reverse complement strand
TCGGCGCGTTGTTGAAGACGTTGACGATGTCGGACAGATCCTGCGTCACCCGATAAGGCTAGAGAACTGGCGGGTCGCGGTCCGGGCACCGTGCCCGGTCCGGTCGCAAAAAGAGAGACCGGATGGACATTCCATCCGGTCTCTCCCCTTTTACCAAGGGTCTGCTCGCGGAGCTCCCCGCCTCCGACTCCGGGAGTCGAACAGGGGAATGTCGGTAGCGTCTAGAGAAGGGCTCCCTCAAACACTCCCGGCGGGCAAACGAGGCGGTCGGCTCCACGACTACTGTGATCCAACAACACCTCACCTCCTTTGCCTTGCGGCACTGTACTTCTCCCCGAGTATACACTCGGCCGGATGCCCCTCCCGCCTCGCCGGAGGCCCGCCAAAACCGCCTCCGGACGGCTCGAAAAGCGCATCGTCAAACTGCCGGACGGACGCTACCTGATCCTCTACACACCGGTCCCAAGAGCCGAATGAGCGAGTTACGATGGCATCCTCTGCTGCGGGAGTGGGTCACGGTCGCGCCGGCACGTCAGGACCGGACCTACCACCCCCCGGCGGCCGATTGCCCGCTCTGTCCCACGAGGCCGGGGCAGGCTCCGACCGAGATTCCTGAGCCCGAATACCACATCGCCGTCTTCGAGAACCGCTTCCCGTCCTACACACCCGAGCAGGGACGCTGCGAGGTCGTCTGCTACACGTCTGACCACGACTCCTCCCTCGGCGCCCAGCCGATCACCCAGATCCGCGACCTCATCGACGTCTGGCAGGACCGCTTCCGGGAGCTGTCGAGGCTGAAACCCGTCAAGTACGTCTACATCTTCGAGAATCGCGGCGAAGAGATCGGCGTGACGCTTCACCACCCGCACGGCCAGATCTATGCCTACCCATTCATCCCGCCCATCGTGGAGCGCGAGCTCGCGAGCAGCTCAGCCCACCACCGGGAGACCGGTCGCTGCCTCTACTGCGACATCCTCGAGGGCGAGTGGGAGGGACAGAGGATGGTCGTCGAGAACGACCGCTGGCTGGCGTTCGTCCCCGAGTTTGCGCGCTGGCCCTATGAAGTTCACCTGGCTCCGCGCGAGCACGTTGGAGACATAACCGAATTGAGTGGCGGGCAGGCCGACTCGATGGCACGAGTCCTCAAGGACCTCCTGCAGGCGTATGACCGCCTCTTCGGTAAGCCGCTCGCATACATCATGGCGATGCATCAGCGGCCGCCCGGACAGGGGCGCCGTCACTACCACTTCCACATCGAGTTCTACCCACCCAACCGAACCGCCGACAAGCTCAAGTACCTGGCCGGATCCGAGATGGGCGCGGGCGCGTTCATCCTCGACGCTCGTGCCGAGGAAACCGCCAGGCGATTGCGTGAAAGCTGAAGCGCAGGCTCTCTTTCGGCGGTCCTACGGCGACGAGCCGGAGTGGGTGGGGGAGGCGCCGGGCCGAGTCAACCTGATCGGCGAGCACGTCGACTACGCGGGCGGCCTGGTGCTTCCATGTGCTGTCGATAGGCACATCGCCGTCGCCGGGGCCGTCTCGGCTCGCTGGGAGGCGCACAGCGAGGGCGGTGATGGCAACGCCTACGTGAGGGCGGTTGGACAGATGCTCGGCCGACCGGCCCAGCGCACCGCCATCGCGGCGGACCTGCCGGTGGGGAGCGGTCTCAGCTCGTCGGCCGCGCTGCTCGTCGCCACCGCCGCCGGCCTCGACCCGAGCCTCTCCGGCGAGGAGGCTGCGCTGCTCTGCCAGAAGGCCGAAACCGCAGCCAGCGGGGTCCGAGTGGGTGTGATGGACCAGTTCGCAAGCGCGCTCGGGAAAGCGGGCCACGCGCTCCTTCTCAACTGCGGAACTCTCGCCTACGAGATGGTCGCGTTTCCCGACGACATCGCCCTCGCAGTCCTCGACAGCGGCGTCCACCGCTCGCTCGCCCAGACTCCCTATAACCGACGACGGGCAGAGGCGGAAGCCGCCCTCGCGGGTCGTAACCTGCTCGAGATCGACGAACCCGGCGACAGTCCCCGGCTTCACCACCTGGTAAGTGAGACGCGCCGGGTCCGCGAGTTCGTGGACTGCCTGCGCGCCGGCGACAAGCGACGCCTGGGCGAGCTGATCAGCGAATCGCACCGCAGCCTGCGGGATGACTTCGAGGTCTCGTGCCCCGAGCTTGACGCGGTCGTCACGGCGGCCGAGGACATCGCCGGCTGCCTCGGGGCCCGGATGATGGGCGCGGGCTTCGGTGGCAGCGCACTGGCCCTTGTGGAGGCAGGCGCGGCTGAGGCGTTCGCAGCTACAATCCGCGCCCCAGTGATCCTCTGTCGCCCCGCCAACGGCGCTTTCAATCAGTGAATGACTGCCTGAGCCTGCCGCTGCGGCAGGGATCGGGCGGCATCCGCCGTCTCGAGGGTTGGGAATCGCTCTGGCTGTCACTGGGGGAGGGGGAGGCCGAGGGCCTCCCGGCCGGGCGCGGGAGGGCCTGGGAGCCGGCCGAGGTACCCGGACAGAGGCTCGCCGTGGCCGGCCGCCAGGCGCTGTGGTATCGCTGCGGCTTCGCGCGTCCCGACCATTCCGGCCGCGTGCTGCTGCGCATCGGCGGCGCCTTCCTGGCCTGCAACGTGTGGCTCAACGGCCGCCTCCTAGGGTCCCACTACGGCTATTTCGCGCCTTTCGGATTCGACATCACGAGCCACCTGACCGCCGACAACCTGCTCGTCATCTGCTGCGAGTCGCCAATTGAGCAGGACCTGGCGCGCAAGCGCCACGTGATGGGTATCTTCAACGACGGGGACGCCAGGCCCTACCCACCCAGCGCTTATTTCAGCCTCCCGGAGCCGTATCGCTGGGAGGTCCCAATCGGCCTTTGGCGACCAGTCGAGCTCGAATACCTCGGCCCGGTCGCCCTCGACTGGATCCGGCTCCGGCCGCGACTTGAGGCGGGCGACGTAGGGGTCCTCGATGCCGAGGCGCGGCTGCGCAACCTCGATGGCCGCGACATGGGCGGTGAGATCACATTCGAGGTCGAGAGGGGAGGGGGCCGTCAACCACTGCGGGTGAGCCGCGAGTACATGGTCCCGGGCGGCCTCGAACAGACGGTCTCCTTCAGCGTCACCGTGCCCCAGGCCGGTCGCTGGTCCCCGTGGCGGCTCGGTGAGCCGCTGCTCCACCGGGCCACGGCGACGATCACGGTCGACGGCCGCGAGTCGGTCAAGGTCAGCGAGGACTTCGGCTTCAGCGACATCCAGCTCCGGGCGCGCCCGGAGGGCTGGTCCCTGCACGTCAACGGCCAGCCATTCTTCTTGCGGGGCGCCAACTACATGCCCGAGATGCGGCTCGACCGGCTCTCCGAGGCCAGTCTCCAGGCTGACCTTGACCTAGCGCGGGCCGCGAATCTGGATGCCCTCCGAGTGCACGGGCACGTGCTCCCGGAGGAGTTCTATCGCCTCGCGGACCGGTCCGGGATCCTCGTGCTCGCCGACTTCCCGCTGACCGGGGCCTATGCCTACCACGCGACAGGGGAGGAGGCACGCTTCTTCGAGACCTCGGTGCGCGAACAGGTACCGGAGATGGTCGACCTGCTTCGTAATCGGCCGTCGATCGCCCTCTGGATCGCCCACGACGACGCGCCCTGGATCCCCGCCCACTCCGGGATGGCCGATGTTCATTCGGTGCGCCAGAACTACTCGATCGACCAGGAGGCGCGGGCGCTAATAGAGCGGCTTGATCCGACCCGTCCCGTCCTCGCCTGCTCCGGCGAGCTCGACTCTCACCTCTACCTGGGATGGACGGACGGCCACTGGTCGGACTTCGCCCAGGTCGAGCCGCGATTCGTGAGCGAGTACGGCGCCCAGGCGCTGCCCTCGATCGACTCGCCGGTTTGGGATGAGCTGGGGCGGCGCTGGCCGGTCGCCGACGATGATCCGGGCTGGCTCTATGCGGGTTTCCAGCCTTTCCAATGGGGTGAGAGCGGCGTCGGACTGCCTTCCGACCACGAGACGCTCGAGGGGTACATCGACGCGGGTCAGGAGTACCAGGCCTGGCTCTTGAAATTTGCCACCGACCAGTTCCGACGGCGCAAATTCCGATCCTGCTGGGGTGCTTTCGCCTACCACCTCGTGGATCCCTTCCCGGCGATCGGGTTCGGCGTTCTCGACAACGCCCGCCGGCCCAAGCTCGGCTACGCCGCTCTGCAGGAGGCCATGAAACCGATCCGACTGATCATCGAACCGGTCGGCTTCCAGTCCGGCGCGCGCTACCCCCGCTACTCACCGGGCCAGCCGGTCGAAGTCCGCCTGCTCGTCGTCAACGACGACTTCGACGCCTTCGGCTCCGCCCGCCTGCGTTGGAACCTGCGGCGCGAGCGGGGGAGAGAGCAGGCGGGGATCGGCCGCGTGCGCGACGCGCTGAGCCGCAAGTCGTATTGGGGAAGCGTGGACTTCGAGATGCCGTTGGCGGCCGACCCCGCTCTGCTTGTCGAGCGGCTGACGCTGCCACTGACGGCCGAGGGTGACTACGTCCTCGAGGCGAGCCTGGTCGCTTCCGGGAGAACTCGGGACACCGCCGTCCTTCCAATGGAGATCGCCGCGGAGCCGGCAGGGCCGGCCCGGCGCCGGGCGGTGCCTCAGTACCTCGTCGAGCGCCTCATCGGGCGCACAAGTCTGCGGACCGACCCGCGTGGCCTCAGCTTCGAGCTTCTGAACCAGACCAGGCCTGCCTCGCTGACGGCGGTCCACGCCATCAACCTTGACGGCCGTGCCATTACGCCCGATCGCCTCCTGGCGGAGATCAGTTCCCGCACGCTGCCCCTACCCAGACGGCTGGAGCTACCGGTGGGTCGGCCGGTTAAGTTGCTTGTCGACCTTGGCGAACCACTCCGGCCCGGTCATCATGTGCTCGACCTCGATCTCACGATCGCCGGGGTGGCATCAGGCCGAGTGCGGCTGCAGGGCTTTGTGAAGCCCGAAGAGCTGCGCCCAAGCGATGTCAAGCGGGACCGCTAACTTGACTGTGACAACTGCACCGTCATACTTCTTTAGCATCGGGGACGAGCGGTCCGAAGTTCAAACGCGCAACAAAACCCACATACCAAAACCCAATGGGAGGCTCTCCCCGTATGGAACCAGTAGTTGCAGTACTAATCCTGTTCGTAGTGCTCGTCTTCGCGATCATCTTCCTGGTGCTCCGCTGGGGGCGCAGCAAGAAGCGCAAGGCAGCCGTAGCGCCGGTCCCGACATCCACCGTCAGCCGCCCCGCTGCGCCGATGGCAGACACCGTTGTCGTGCCGCCTGCGGCCGAGAACGCGTCGCCCGCCTGGTTGCAGCCGGCCCCCCTGCCTGCCCCAGCGCCCGCTTCGGCCACCGACGCCCCCGCCCCGCCGGCTCCGACGTGGGGCGCACCTGCGCCGGCGGAGCCCTCCGCCGCATCCGCTCCTGCAGCTCCCTCCGGCTGGGACGCCCCGAAGGCGGCCGAGCCGCCTGCCGCCCCCGCGACCCCGGTATGGGAAGCACCCAAGCCCGCCGGGCCGGCCGCAGCGGCGCCCTCCGTATGGGACGCGCCCGCTTCTGCGGCCCAGACCCCGGCCCCGCCGGCCTGGGAGGCACCCAAGCCCGCAGAGATGGCACAGCCGCCCTGGAGTGCGCCGGCCG
>JAYUBK010000157.1:0-5658 GCA_043740835.1 Chloroflexota bacterium | reverse complement strand
CGATCCAGACGATGACGGCGATGTCGGGCGTGAAGCCGAGCGTCACGGCATCCTTGAAATCGTCGGCCGTCCCGGTCTTGGCGGCGGCGGTGCGGTCCGGCAGATGAAGGACGGAGCCGGCCCCGAAGATGCGGGCGCGGTTGGGGTCGTAGGACATTATTGCCGCGGTGATGAAGCAGACGCCGGGGTCGATCGCCTGCCGCCTGGAATCGTCGGGGTTCGTCTGGTAAAGCACCTTTCCGTGCGCGTCGCGAACCGTCAGGACCGCCTCAGGGTCGTGGTAGACGCCCATGTCGGCGATGGTCGCCACGCCATTGATCTCCTCCAGCATCGTCACTGGAAAGCCTCCCAGGGTGAGGCTCGGCCCGTATGCGGCAAGGGGCGCATCTCGCTCGAGCTGACCATTGACGGGCGCCTGCGGAAAGAGTCCCGCGTTGCGCGAGAACTGGACGACTGTGGGCACCCCGATCGCGACCTCCGTCTTGACCGCAGGGATGTTGAGCGAGTTGGCGAAGGCCTCCCGCAGCGGCATGGTGCCGTGGGTTCCTCGGTCGTAGTTGTAGACCTCGTAGTTCTTCTGCTGGGGGATCTGCATCACTAAAGGGCTCGGCCCGTCAACGATCGAGGACTCCATCGTCACCTTGCGCGAGTTGATCGCGGCGGTATAGGTGAATACCTTGTAGGACGACCCGGGGTTGCGGGGCTCCACGCCCGCGTAATCGAAATGCCCCCCACGCGCGTTGTAGTCGGCTCCACCGACATAGGCGAGAATCTGCGCGGTGTGGGGGTCGAGGGCCACCAGCGACGAGTCGAGCACCCCATTCGGATCGCGATAGGCGTTCGCCCTGAGGTTGTCGAGTACCGTCGTCTCAGCCAGCTGCTGCTTGCCGTAATCGAGCGTCGTCGTCACGTAGAGCTGCTGCTGGCCGGGGCGGTAGCCCAGCCTGCGCAACTCCGCCTGTACGAAGTCGACGAAGTGCGGGGCCTTGAAGGCGTTCGTTGGCGGGAAGATCTTCAGGGGCTCCGCCGCGGCGGCCCGCATGTCGGCCTGCTTGATGTAGCCGTTGTTGACCATCGCCTGGAGGACCTCGAGCTGCCGCGTCCTGGCCGTCTCCGGGTGCGCGACCGGATCCCACTCGGAGGGGGAGGCCACGAGCCCGGCAAGCATCGCAGACTCGGCGATGTCGAGTGCCTTGACGTCCTTGTTGTAATAGCTTCGGGCGGCCGCGGAGACGCCGTACGACTGCTGCCCGTAGTAGCTGTGGTTGAGGTATAGCTCGAGGATCTGGTTCTTGGAGTAGGTCTGGCTGAGCTGGTAGGCCAGCAGGACCTCTTTGATCTTGCGTTGGACCGACTGCTCAGGGGTGAGGAAGAGCTGCTTGGCAAGCTGCTGCGTGATCGTGCTGCCGCCCCCGACGACCCTGCCCGATCGGTAGTTGGCCAACGCCGAGCGGACGATGCCGGTCATGTCGAAGCCCTGGTTTGTATAGAAGTTCCTGTCCTCGATGGCGACCGTCGCCTTCGGCAGCCAGGGCGACAGGTCTTTGAGGGAGACCAGCTGGCGGTGGTCGCCATGGTCGCCGAGGTCGGCCAGTTGGACACCGTTGCGGTCGGTGATGATCGTGTCCCCGCTGAACGAGGCCGCGTCGAGACCCTTGACGTCCGGCAGGGTGCCGATGAACGAGGACGCGTAGACATTGGCGCTGCCGAGCAGGAAGATCAGGAGCCCGAGGACGATTCCGAGCGAGCGAATCCGCGAATTACGCCGCCCGCGCTGGCCCCCCGGAGCCCAGAAAGCGTGGATCCTGGCGCGAGTCCTGTGACCCTTTGGGGTCCGTATTCGGGTCTTCGTTTTGGTCAATTGAGTTACGCCGCGCGCAGTCTAGCCCCGAGTGCGAACGATTCGGCGACCAACGGAGCCTGCCCCCTCACCTCCCGCTGACTCAGACCGAAATCTGCCCCACCTGGCGCAGCAGCGCGAACGGCGTCTGTTCGGACCCCTGACCGAGTGGGTTGTCCCGGAATAGGGACCGAACCAGGTCCCGATCGGTGCCGATGCTGGCGCCCAGCACGGCGACGCCGATGTCGTTTGCGTCGATGATCGCCACCTTCACGCCGAGAGCCGTGGCCAACCCGGAGGCGACGCCGTCGGGGTCGAGCGGGGCCCTCTTGGCGTGGGTGTTGGAGGGCGGAATCGTATACGGGGTGGGCCCGTCGATGGCGGCGACCATGGGCCCTGCGATTCGGTAGAAGATCCCGCGCATCCCGAACGGCTTGGTCACGGCCGCGACGGCCGCCGCCAGGAGAATTCGAGGCAGGCCCGCCTCCTCGATCGCAAGCTGCATCGTCTCGGGCATCGCGATCCCGATGCCGACCGGGCTTCGGCGCACGCCCCTGGAGAGGAGTCTGGCCATCCGGGTCGGGTGAATCTCGGTGATCGGCAGCGAGCGGCCCTGGCTGACGGCGACGGCCTTTTCGCTGAGGGCGAGGATATCTCCGGCCTCGATGACCCGGCCGTCAAGTGAGGTGCGGATCGCCGCTTCGATCGCGTCACCGGGGCCAACCTTTGGGGAGCGCAAAGGTGCCCGTGTGTAGATGGCCCCCCCTCTGGCTGTCGCGAAGAGATGCCGGCCCGGGTTGGGTTGGAATTCCTCAAGGGCTTTGCGCGCGCCGTCGGTCCCGGCCAGGCGAACGGCCTCTTCGTCGCCGCGGCGGGAGAGGTTCGCAGCCGGAAACCGGCCCGTGAAAACGCCCCCTTCGCGGCCGAAGAAGACGCGCAGCCAGGCCTCGGTGTTGAGCGAGCGCCAGATGAAAGGGTGCTCGGCGATCCGGCCGGCGCAGATGCCGTCGAAGGCATCGGCCACCGCGAGGCCGTCCCAATACGGACGCGCACAGAAGGCGGGCGAGCGCATTACGCCCTGGACCCAGGCCCGCTCGGCGCGGAGCCAGCGGAACTCGGGGGTGGTGAAGCCGACCTTCCAGCGCCGGAGTCGAATCCTGTCCGGCAAAACGCCCTTCAGGCCGTCGCGGAGGATGGCGCGGCTCCAGCCGCCGTTGACGATCGCCTTCGATGGCAGCTTCAAGATCCACTCCACGAACTCCTGGTCGAGGTAGGGCGGCCTCGACTCGATGGAGTGGGCCATCGAGTTGCGATCTTCATAGCGGAGAAGGCTCGGCAGGCTGAACTCCGTTAGGTCCTGGAGAAGGCGGGCTTTCAGGTCGTCGCGCACGCGCGGGTCGACTACCGGCTTCACGGATGATTTGAACTCAGGCCGGATCAGCTTCGAGGCCCGGATGGACCTGCCCCTCTCACCGAGCCGGCGCCGGAGGAGCGGCCAGAGCACGTCGCGCGCAGCCCAGGCCTCGCGGACGAATGTGCCCACCCTGCGTCCCTTGGCGAGCTGGCGCAGGTATACGAACTGGTAGGGCACATAGCCCGCAAGCAGCTCGTCGCCTCCCTGGCCGTCGAGGAGGACGGTGACCTCCTCCTCGTGAGCTTTCCGCATCACGCACCACTGCGCGTAGGGGCCCGTCGAGACCATCGGCTCCTCCTGGTGCCAGACGACCTCGGCCAGCTCACCGACGAATTCCGACGCCCGCGGGTGGATCAGGTGGCTCTCGGCGCCCGTGGCCTCGAGGACGGTGTCGATGTAGGAGCGTTCATCGATCGGGTCTCCGTCGAAGACCGCCGAGAAAGTTTTCAGGTGATCGCCCATCGAGCCCGCGTCTGGAACGTGCTTTTCGAGCAGCCCCGACATGAAGCAGACAATGGCGCTCGAATCGAGCCCGCCCGAAAGGCAGGTGCCGACGGGGACCTCGGCGACGAGGCGGCGCTCGACCGCCTTTTCGAACTGGCGCCGGAACTCCTCGGGGTCTGCCCTGCCATCCTCGCTGAGGACCGGAGTCCAATAGCGGACTGGATTTATCGCGGCCCCGTTGCCGATGCCCTCAATGATCGCGTAGCTGGCCGCCGGCAGCTGGTGGACACCCTCGAAGAAGGAGCTGTCGCCCCGGTCATGGAATCCCATCGCCAGGTACTCGTAAACGCGCTGGGCGTCCGGCCCGGTCTGCCAGGCGCGGTCCTGGCAGAACGATTTGATCTCGGAGGCGAAGAGTGTCCGCTCACCCGCGCGCGTCCAGTACAGCGGCTTGATGCCGAAGTGGTCACGAGCCAGGACGAGCCTGGGCCCCGTGTCACCGCCCCCCCGCATGTCGAGGATCGCCGCTGCCCACATGCCGTTGAAGCGGCTGAAGCAGGTCGGCCCCCACTCCTCGTAGCCGTGGACGATCACCTCGGTGTCGGAGTTCGTCTTGAACACGTGGCCGGCCTCGGCCAGCTGGGCCCGCAACTCGCGGTAGTTGTAGATCTCGCCGTTGTAGACCACGACCACCTTGCCGTCCTCATTGGCGATCGGCTGCTTGCCGAGCTCGATGTCGATGATTGCCAGGCGCCGCATCGCGAGCGAGGCGGAGGGCGACTCCAGGTAGCCGTCGTCATCCGGTCCCCGGTGACGGATGACGGCGTCCATCGATTCCAGGAGGGCCCGGTCGGGAGCGCCCCAGAAGCCTGCTATCCCGCACACGTCAGTGTCGGACCAGAGCGCGGCGAAGCATGGCGATCTCGTCCTGGCTGACGGCTCGCAGGAGGAGCAGGGCAACGCCGTAGACAGCCACTCCGACCAGTATCGCGACTAGCACCAGGAGCCCGTGAAAGGAGCGCATGGGCAGCAGGGCGGCACCCATCACGAGGCCGGCGAGGAGGATTCGCCAGCTGAGGGTGTGAAGCGGGACGCGGTGGCCATGACGGGCGACGAAGAACCAGCAGACGGCGAGGAGGGCGACCTCCGTGAGGTTCGTCGCCCAGGCCGAGCCGAGGTAACCGAGGGGTGGAATCAGGATCAGGTTCAGCACAACATTCACGACCAGGCTCACGAGAGCCGCCCAGGTGAAAAGCACCTGCCGGTCCATCGCGTTCAACGCCCCGATGAAGGCGTTGGTCACGAACATGAGGAAGATGCCGGCGCCGAGGATCTGGAGTGCAACCTCGGATTGGGGGTAGAGACGGAAAAGGTCCGAGATGCCCGCCGTCAGGAGGACCACCCCGACCGTGATCGGCCAGCCGAGGGCGAGGAGCGCCCGGTAGAACTGGTTGATCGCGCGCGGGAGGCGCTCCGGCTCCCGATGGAAATAGACGGAAAGCACCGGGAAGACGACGTTGAAGATCGTCGATGGCAGGAAGAGGATGGCCTCGATGGGCTTGTACGCCAGCGAGTACCAGCCCACCTCCGTGAAAGGCCGGAAGATCTGCAGGATCGGAACGTCGATCTTGAAATAGATCGTTGTGAGGACGAAGGTGAGAGCAAAGGGCAGCGCCTTCCAGAACCACTCCCGGAAGAGCGGGAGGTCGAACTCCCAACCGAATCGCACCATCCTGGTCAGGTGCAGGACGGCCGCGAAGTAGACGCAGCTGAAGAGGTACTGGATCGCGTAGGCCCAGAGGAAGTACGCGATCCCCTGGTGCAGGACGACGCCAAGCAGGACCAGGCCGAGGAGGAGGATGGATTCGAGGACCACGGCGACCGCTTCGTAGCCGAGCCGGCCGGTAGCGTAGAAAGTGCTCCGGAGGACATTGGCGTAGGCCGAGAGAAGCATCACGGC
>JAYUBK010000156.1:0-1664 GCA_043740835.1 Chloroflexota bacterium | reverse complement strand
ATCCCCACGGCGTCGCTGCCGCCATCGATGCAGATCGCGCCGAGGCAGGCGTTGAAGTAGAGCGGCCGCTCGGCGATCACCGGCTGGTCGGAGGCTATCGCCGCGGCCACCGAGCGATTGGCGCCGACTACATCGCCGACGTCCACCGTGACGCGACTTTGGGCGAGCAGGGCGAAGTTCTGGAGAGGGATGGGGATCCCGTCGCCCGCCAGGTAGGTGATGTGGACCAGGGCAGTCGTCAACCCGGGATTGTCCAGCGTGAGGTACTCCCGGAAGCCGGATCCGGTGAAGCCCTCGGCGAAGTACCAGCTTGGGGAGGCGGTCGCGCCGGCCGCCACGTGCCCGCCGTTGACGCACATCGGCAGGCAGAAGTTGAAGTACTGCGGGCGCTCGGCGACGAGCTGGCCGCCGGCGGCGGTGACGGTCATCGAGACGTCCTTGCCCGCTCCCACCTCGTTGTTGACGAAGATCGTCTGCCGGGAATGCGCCGGGATCGGATAGGCGATGGTCTGAGCCGCCCCCTGGCCGGGGCCGAACTGGTAGTTGACGGAGGCTTTCACGTCCGTCCCTCCCGTGTTGGCAAGGGTCAGGTACTCCACGATCCCGGCTCGGGTACTGCCCTCGGCGAAGCTCATCACCGACTGGGGAGCAGTCCCGCCGACGACGTCACCGCCGTTCATGCAGACGCCGTCGAGGCAGGCGCTGAAGTACATGGGACGTTCGACGACGATCGGCGCCGCGCCCGTGACAACCGCCGACACGTCACGCCCGGTTCCGACGTAGGCGTTGACATCGATGGTCGCCCGCGAGAACGCCTTGACGGTGATGCCCTGGTCCGGCACCGCCGGCCCGCTCCGGAACTGGTAGCTGATCGCTGCCGTGGTGTCGGCGCCGGATGGGTTCAGGAGCGTGAGGTACTCGTGAAAACCGGCGCCTGTAAAGCCCTCGGCGAAGTACCACGCGTTCCGCGGCGCGAGGCCGACACCAACGTGGCCGCCATCAATGCAGAGTCCAGATGGACAGGCCCGGAAGTACACGGGACGTTCGACGACGAGGTTGCCGGCGGCCGTGTCGACGATCACGGAGACGTCGTGGCCCGGACCCACGATCGCGTTCACATCCAGCGTCGTGCGCTGGCTGCCGGGCAGTGGCTGCTCGATGGAGAAGGCGGCGGTCCCGTCGCCGAAGAGGAAGGTCACGGTCGCCACTGTCGGCGCCCCGAGGTTCTCGATCGAAAGGTATTCCTGGAAGCCGGCCTGCGTGGTCCCTTCCGCGAAGTAAGAGCGGTGGCGGGGACCCGCGCTCGGCGTCACCGCATTCGATGGCGGTGATAGTGGACCGGGCCCGGCGGAGTTGGACGCCGCAACCTGGAACGTGTAGGTGGTTCCATTCGAAAGACCGCCGATGTGCGCATTGAGGTGGGGCCCGGGCGCGGCCTGAATGACCTGCCCTCCCGGGCTCACGGTGACCCAATAAGCGCTGATCGGACCGCCGTTGTTGACGGTTGGCGGCTGCCAGGAGAGATTTGCCCCGGAGTCCACTCCGTCGGCTATGACGTTGCTCGGCGGCCCGGGCAGGTTCGTGAAATGGGTCTTGAGCGTATCCCAGAGCTCCTGTGTCTCCCCGTAGTTAACGGTCCACAGGCCCACCCCGCGGAGCTGGTC
>JAYUBK010000155.1:0-1670 GCA_043740835.1 Chloroflexota bacterium | reverse complement strand
CCGGTCTTTCCCCATGAGGTGGCCGGGTTCTCGGGCGGTACGAAGTACCTCTTCCCGGGGGTGGCAGGTCGCGAGATCATCGATTTCACACATTGGCTGGGGGCTCTCTGCACGAGCCTCGCGACCATCGGCGTGGCGGCCACCCCGGTCCGTCGGGCGATCGACCGGGCCGCCGCCCTGCTCGACACGCCGGTGCAAGCCCTCACGTTCGCAATGAGAGGGCACCGCGTGCACGGTCTGTGGATGGGTACCCCGGGAGACGCCTTCGCTGCCGCGGCCCACCTCTCGGCCCAGCTGAACATCGAATGGGTCGCGCATCCATATCGGCGGGTGCTTTCGATGCCTGCCACGCGCTACGAGGACCTGTGGACCGCGGCCAAGGCCATGTACAAGACCGAGCCGGTGGTAGAGGACGGGGGGGAGGTGGTCATCTACGCTCCGCATCTCAAGGAGGTGTCCTTCGTCCACGGCCGCCAGATCATCGAGGTCGGCTACCACGTCCGCGACTTCTTCACGAGCCAGTGGGAGCGCTTCGGTCAGCAGCCCTGGGCGGTCCTGGCGCACAGCACACACGTGAAAGGCGCCGGCGACTACAGCGCGGCCTCAGGAGTGGAGACCCCGCGCATCCAGGTGACGCTCGCGACCGGAATCCCGGCGGACATCTGCGCACGGATCAACCTTGGGTATCTCGACCCGGCCACGATCAACCCTTCCGACTGGGCCGATCGCGGGGGCGAGGGGATCCTGGTCGTGCCCAACGCCGGCGAACGGCTCTTCCGCGTCGGCCCGCGAACGCTCTAGTTCAGTCTTTGCGTTCAGGCGACGGCTGCGGGTGCGGGCGCGAGCCGCGCCGTTGTCGATTTCCGGCGCATTCTTTCGTCGTCCAGGTAAAGCCGCGTTCTTTTCGGCCGGGTTCAAAGGAGATCTCTGATGGCAAATTACCTTCTTCTCTACAGCGGCGGGGGCACGCCCGACGGCGAGGCCGAGCAGGCAAAAGTCATGCAGGCCTGGAACGAGTGGTTCGGAGCCCTGGGCGAGGCGCTCGTCGACGGCGGGAACCCCTTCTCGGGCCAGACGAAGACGATCGGCATGGATCGCAGCGTTTCCGACGGCGGCTTCGACGCCAGCGGTTACTCGGTCATCAAGGCTGCTTCGATCGAGGAGGCGACCGAGAAGGCGAAAGGCTGTCCGGTGCTCCGTGGCGGAGCCAAGATCACGGTTTACGAGACGTTCGCGATGTAGTCACGCGGGCTGCGCCGCTCGGCTGGCGCAGCCCGCAAGGTGGTCGTTGACAACACCGAGGGCCTGCATCGCCGCGTAGGCGGTGGTGGGCCCGACGAAAACAAAACCCTCGCGCCTGAGTGCCTTCGCGAGAGCCGTCGATTCGGGAGTCAGGGCAGGGATGTCGTCGCCTGGGATCGGCTCGTCGGCCGGCCGGTGGGCCCAGACGAGCCGGTCGAGGGCGCCTGGGCCCCTGGTCACCAGCAACGCTGCGGCGGCTCGGGCATTGGTGATCGTGGCGACGATCTTGGCGCGGTTGCGCACGATGCCGGCGTCATTCAGAAGGCGTTCGAGGTCAGGCGGCCCAAAGTTGGCGACCCGCTCGATCGAGAAGCCCGCGAACGCGGATCGGAACTCTTCCCGTTTGCGAAGGATGGTCAGCCACGATA
>JAYUBK010000154.1:0-17445 GCA_043740835.1 Chloroflexota bacterium | reverse complement strand
CGAGTGCAAGCGAGCCCGTCAGCCGAATTGAACGTACCAGCCCCCACCCTCGAGATTCCACGCGCCTGCACGGAATCTTAATTGCCAAATGGCTCCCTGCAACGCGGCGAGCCACGGTTGGGGAGTGGTGCCGGCGCAGGGAGTCGAACCCTCGACGATCGGCTTACCGGTGTCGCCCAACTGGCCTTGGATGCGACATTCGAAGCCGGCTTGAGTTCGGCATCCGTTCCACCAGTGAGATTTGCGCCTGCGTTGCGGTCGAGCGGCAAAGGTTGCGCCGCCCTTCTACATCCTCACGCTCTTACTTACAGCCTGGACGCAGCCCCGCCCGGTGCTCGCTTGGCTCGTTCAACGGTCGCATCATGGCGGAATGCCACCACGAGGCAGCCAGTGCAAAGAAGACGCGAAGGACCCAAGTTGGTGATAGCCGGCACGAGGTGGAGGCTCGCGATGCTGGGCTCGGCCCCGCAGCTCTCACAGGTCGTCATCGCGCTTGGGATCCGATTAGTCTGTTCACCAACCCATCTTGATATAGCTGATATAACAAAATCAGTAACCAGATCCGGGTCCGATCCTTAATCCGATCTGGCCCGGAGGCGGCGATTCGTATGCAAATCAGAAGTGCCGGCGCAGGGATTCGAACCCTGGACCATCGGCTTAAAAGGCCGCTGCTCTACCACTGAGCTACACCGGCGAGGTGTCCGCGTACTTTATTAGTCTCGCCGCCTTGGCCCGCTCGCCTCGCGGCGGGTCCCAGGTTCCCGGCTAGGTGACCACCGCCGAGACCGTACCGATCGCGGTCACGGTGCCGTCGCGCTTCTCGACCCAGGCCTCGCAGTGGGCGCGGCTTCGCGGTTCTTCGGGGACGACCTCGCGGACGGTCACGCAGGCCCGCAACTCGTCCCCGCCCCAGATCACGTTGACGAAGCTCATGCGAAGCTGGCCCCCGCACCACCAGCCCTCGCCAAAGCGCGTGCTCACCAGCGCCGAGACGATGTTGGCGTTGAAAACGCCCTGCACGACGACGGCCGGGAAACCCATCTGGCGGGCTATCTCGGCGTCGGAATGGTAGTTGCGCTTGCCATCCGTGGCAGCCAGGCAGAGTTCGGGAGTCAGCCTGAGCCAGGCCCCATCGATCCGCTCCAGCACCGGCGGCTGGCCGGGCCTGAAGCGGCGCTCGGGCGACTGCTCGCGGTCGCGGTCGACAACCAAACCCTCGGGCTGCGTATGCCAGAACGATTGGTGCGTGCGCCCGCGGGAGAAGGGCCGCCCCGACTCGTCGGAGAGCACGACCTCGTTGACTATCACGTGCCGTTCACGGCGCAGGTGCCTGTCCGCCACGACCGCCCGGGCGATGTAAGAGGAGCCGACCGGCACCGGCGCGAAAAGGTCCCACTCCTGCTTCGTATGCAGAGTTCCCCGGATGTCAGGCGCGTACCACCCGCTGAACCGCCAGGGTTCATGCGAGCCGATCAGGGCCGGGGCCACGGGACCACCGAAAGGCGAGGGGCCTGAGTACCAGGGATTAGTGTCGGCTGCGCCCTCAGTGAAGCGGCGAATCACATCCGGCGTCACCTCGACGCGCCGTTCGCCCAGGTATTTGCCGACCGGTATCTCCGCCAGCGGCACGGATAGTTGCGATTCGAGGGTCACGCACCCGAATCGTAAGCCGCTAGCCTTTCCGACTGAAATGAAAGCCTGGGTCGTACGCGAGAACGGAGCCCCCGATTCAATCCAATTCGAGGATGTCGACCCCGGGACTCCGGCCGCCGACCAGGCCCGGGTCAAGGTCCGCGCAGCCGCGGTCAACTTCCCCGACGCGCTGCTCGTCGCCGGCAGGTACCAGGTTCGCCCCGAACTACCCTTCGTGCCCGGCTCCGAGATCACCGGCGAGATCGAGTCCGCGCCCGACGGCAGTCACCTGAAGCCCGGCCAGCGCGTCATCGCCATGCTCCAAGTGGGCGGCCTCAACCACGGCGGCTACGCCGAATACGCCGACGCTCCTCTTACCTCGATAATCCCGATCCCGGACGGGATGCCCTTCGAGCATGCGGCCGCCTTCACGATCACCTACCAGACCGGCTACTTCGGCCTCCACCGCCGTGCCCACCTGCAGCCCGGGGAGGTTCTCCTGGTCCACGCCGGCGCCGGGGGCGTCGGTACGGCCGCAATCCAACTCGGCAAGGCAGCCGGCGCCATGGTCATCGCCACCGCCAGCACTCCCGAGAAGCTCGAGGTCTGTCGCGCCATGGGCGCGGATCACGTCATCAACTACAAAGAGGACGACTTCGTCGAGGCAGTCAAGGCCCTGACCGCCGGCAAGGGTGCCGACGTCATCTACGACCCGGTCGGTGGCGACGTTTACGACAAGTCCACCAAGTGCATCAACTTCGAGGGTCGGATTGTGATCGTCGGCTTCACGTCAGGCCGTATCGCACAAGCCGCGACCAACCACCTGCTGGTGAAGAATTACTCGACCGTCGGCCTCCATTGGGGCCTCTACAACCAGCGCGCCCCCCATCTCGTTCCGGAGGCATTCAAGGCGCTCTTCGCCCTCTACCAGGAGGGAAAGATCAAGCCGTACATTTCCGCGGCGAGGCCTCTCGCTGAAGCCCGCGAGGCACTGGCCAGCGTTGCTGAAGGAAAGAGCACTGGAAAGGTCGTCCTGATTCCCTAGGCCGCGACGCCGGGCGGCCGCCAGCGACCGCGACCTCGCCGGTCTCCAGCGCCCGCGCGGGATGGTCTCCATCTGCTCGCCGATGGCGATCGACGGGGCCGTGCCATGGACGGACATCCTGCAGTTGTGGCGTATCCACTCGAAGCCGCTCGCGGCGCCGTCCCGCCAGTGATGGCCGGTCTGCTCACACCCTGGCGAGACGGGAGAAGTCGAGCTACCGGACGATGGAGTACCTCGCGCAGAGCATGCCGAAGTACGTGGGAGCCTCGTAGCTCAGCAGCTCGCCTCGGCCCTTCTGACCGAGCGCCCCCTGCAGCATCAACATCTGCCACCAGCTGTCCGCCTTGGCGCCGGCCACGAGCACCGGCGAGATCCCAATCAATCCATCCAGCCGCCCCGATCGAACGATGTCAACAATGCGGTCGTCATAAATCTTGGCCCGGGGGTCGTACCCGTACGGCCCTGTGGCCTGGTGCGCATGTCCGTGGTCCGCGCTGGCGATGATCGCGACACGCTTACCACCGCTCGCAGCCGCCCGCGCCAGCGCCGCCCCTGCCTGGATGTGAGCTTCGGGAGGAAGATCGCGTGCGGGAGCAACGACCACGACCGGGACCGGCGGCGACGAGCGGCCGCCCATGAACCAGTGCGGGATCAGCACCGCCCAGTCCATCGGCATGATGGCCTCCTCGGGGTTGTTTCCCCCATAGCTCACCCCGACAGCAGGGATGCCTGCCCCGCGCAATTCGGAAAGCGCGCGGCCTGCGAGGTCGCGGTCGGTCGGGCTGTCGAGAGCGATGGGCGATCGCGAACCCTCCAGTGAACCGGCGACGCGGCCGGACACGACAACCGCCATCGCACCCTCCACGTGGACGCTGTGCGGGGTAAGGATTATCACGGCCTGGGGCCGGGCGGCGTCGAAGTCGCGGCCGAGTTCCTCCAGGGCAGCCGTCGTCCTGGCCGCCAGCACGGCCACCTCGGGTGCGACGGCTTCGGGGATTGCCATCCCCCCGTGGGGCGCGATCGCGCCGAAGACCAGGCTCATTGCGCCCTCCGAGAGCTGATTGGGATCGGGTTGGAGGTCGGCACGGACTCGATCAGGACTTCTTTGGGCGGTTGACGATCTTGCGCAGCGCCGCCTCGCGGAGATCGTCGTGGCGGGCGACGAAGCCCTCGGGGCCCAGTTCCTTCAGAAAGTGGTTCATCACCTCGAAGTACTCGAAGGCCCTGTCCCTCGGCAGCTTCTTGATCTCCGTGCGCGAAAGCGGCCCCTTTTCGAAGACGAGCTTGGCAGCGGCTTCGGGGGACAACTCCTCCAGCATCAATCCAGACTAATGGACTGCAACGCCTATTTCGGCGCCATGCGACGCGCTCGACGGCGGGCGCCCGGCGATCGAGTGCGGCCGCTTTCTGTCAATCTTCGAACCTATGACGGCTCAAAAGGAGCCGGCAGGCAGCGCCGAACTAAGACTTCGCGAGCTGCTCAGGAGCCGGATCCTCTTCACCGACGGCGCCATGGGCACGATGCTGCAGCGCGAGCATCTGACCGAGGCCGAGTTCCGGGGCGAACGCTTCCGAGATCACCCGCGGCTGCTCCAGAACGACGTCGACATCCTGAATCTGACGCAGCCGCGGATCGTCGAGAAAGTCCATGTGGCGTACCTGGACGCGGGCTCCGACATCATCACGACGAACACTTTCACGGCGACGGCGATCTCCCAGGCCGACTACGGCCTTGAGGCGCTCAGCTACGAGATCAACCGGGCGGGCGCCGAAATCGCCGTCAGGGTGGCCCGCGCTCGTCAGGACAAGTTCGTCTGCGGCTCGTTAGGCCCGACCAACGTCACGCTGTCCCTCTCGCCCCGCGTCGAGGATGCCGCCTACCGGGCCATCACCTTCGACAAGCTCTATGAGGGCTACGCGGAGGCGGCACGCGCGCTCCGTGACGGCGGCGTCGACTTCCTGATCATCGAGACTGTCTTCGACACCCTGAATGCAAAGGCGGCCATCGCGGCGGCGCGCGACGTCGCCCCCGAGCTTCCCCTGGTCGTGTCGATGACTGTCGTCGACCGCAGCGGGCGAAACCTTTCGGGGCAGACTCCCGAGGCGTTCTGGATCTCCATCGAGCACGCCAAACCGTTCGCCGTGAGCATCAACTGCTCCCTCGGCGCGGCCGAAATGCGGCCCTACCTCGAAGACCTCTCCCGAATCGCACCGACCTACACCTTCTGCTACCCCAACGCGGGCCTGCCGAACGCGTTCGGCGGCTACGACGAGCAGCCCGACACCACCTCCTCGCTCCTTCGCGAGTTCGCTGCCAGCGGCCTCATCAACGTCGTCGGGGGGTGTTGCGGGACAACGCCCGAGCACATCGCGATGATCAGGTCGAAGATCGCGGGGCTGCGCCCGCGCGCCATCCCCGCACCCGACCGGCGCACGCGCTTCAGTGGCCTCGAGCCCCTCGAGCTGCAGCCCGACCAGAACTTCCTCTTGATCGGCGAGCGCACGAACGTCACCGGCTCGGCCCGCTTCCGTCGCCTCATCGAGGCGGACGACTACAGCGGGGCTGCCGCTGTCGCGCTCGACCAGGTCCGCGGCGGCGCCAATCTCATCGACATCAACATGGACGCCGACCTCCTCGACTCCGAGCGGGCCATCACCCATTTCATGAACCTGGTCGCCACCGAGCCGGAGATCGCGCGCCTCCCGATCATGGTCGACAGCTCGCGGTGGTCGGTTCTCGAGGCGGGTCTCAAGACGATGCAGGGCAAGGGCGTCGTCAATTCGATCAGTCTCAAAGAGGGCGAGGAGCAGTTCCTCGAGCAAGCCAGTCGAATTCTCCGCTACGGCGCCGGCGTCGTCGTGATGGCCTTCGACGAGAAAGGCCAGGCGGACACGGTGGAGCGCAAGGTTGCGATCTGCGAGCGCGCCTACCGGCTCCTGACCGCAAAGGTCGGGTTCCCGCCCCAGGACATCATCTTCGACCCCAACATCCTCGCCATAGCCACCGGCATCGAGGAACACGCCGAATACGCCAAGGCGTTCATCGCCGCCATTCCCGAGATCAAGAAGCGCTGCCCTGGCGTGCACATTTCGGGAGGAATTTCAAACCTCAGCTTTGCCTTCCGAGGTAACGACAGGGTCCGGGAGGCGATGCACGCCGCGTTTCTCTTCCACGCCATCAGGGCAGGCCTCGACATGGGCATCGTCAACGCGGGCCAGCTGGCAGTCTATGAGGACATCCCTGCCGACCTCCTCGAGCTGGTCGAAGACGTGATCTTCAACCGCCGGCCGGACGCCACCGAGCGTCTCGTCGAGTACGCAGGCCGGGTCTCGGGCGAGGGCACCAGGAGGACCGTCGACCTCGGCTGGCGCGAGGCTCCCGTCGAGCAGCGCATCAGCCACGCCCTCGTGCACGGCGTCGTCGACTTCATCGAGGCGGACGCCGAGGAGGCGCGCCTGAAGTTCGAGACACCGCTGGAAGTGATCGAGGGACCTCTGATGGACGGTATGAAGATCGTGGGCGATCTCTTCGGTGCGGGGAAGATGTTTCTTCCCCAGGTTGTCAAGAGCGCACGTGCGATGAAGCTTGCGGTCGCCTACCTGGAGCCATTCATCGAGGCGGGCATGAAGGCGGGTGAGAAACGCGCCCGCGGGAAGATCGTCCTCGCAACAGTGAAGGGCGACGTGCACGACATCGGCAAGAACATCGTGGGAGTGGTTCTCGGCTGCAACAACTACGAGGTCATCGACCTCGGCGTGATGGTCCCCGCGGCCAGGATCCTCGACAAAGCCGCCGAGATCGGGGCCGACGCGGTAGGCCTTTCGGGGCTGATCACGCCATCGCTGGACGAGATGGTCGCCGTCGCCAGGGAGATGAAGCGGCGCGACCTCAGCATCCCGCTCCTGATCGGCGGTGCCACCACGTCGAAACAGCACACCGCCGTCCGGATCGCGCCCGAGTACGGCGAGCCGACGGTCCACGTCGTCGACGCCTCGCGAGTCGTCGGGGTCGTCTCAGACCTTCTCGACCCCGGTCGCAAGAAGGCCCTCGACAGGGAGAATCGCGAGCTCCAGGAGAAGCTGCGCAACCAGCACGCCGCAAAGACCGCACGCCCGCTCCTTTCATTGGAGGCGGCGCGCGAGAACCGCGTCCGCCTCGACTTTTCAGACCTCCCCACCCCAGCCTTCACCGGTGTCCGGACCGTCGAGCCCGAACTGGAGTCGTTGCGAAGATTCATCGACTGGACGTTCTTCTTCCACGCCTGGGAGCTGAGCGGCCGGTTCCCCGCCATCCTCGACCATCCCGAGAAGGGAACGGCAGCCCGGGAGCTCTATGAGAACGCCGTCGAGATGCTCGACGAAATCGTCGCGGGCAAGCTCATCAAGGCCCGCGGCGTATACGGATTTTGGCCCGCGCGATCGGAGGGCGACGACATCATCGTCACCGACGAGGCCGGCCGCGACGTCCGTCTCGCGATGCTCCGTCAGCAATCGGACCATGGGGACGATCGCCCCAACCGCTCGCTTGCCGACTACGTCGCCCCTGCCGGCGACCACCTCGGAGGCTTTGCAGTGACCGCCGGGATCGGCGTCTCTGAGCTCGTCGCCAAATACGAGTCGGAGAACGACGACTACCGCGCCATCATGGTCAAGGCCCTGGCCGACCGCCTGGCCGAGGCGTTCGCCGAGTACCTGCACCTGCTCGCCCGCCGCGATTGGTACGAGACCGGCCCCGAGCTCACCAAAGAGGATCTCGTCGAGGAGCGGTACCGTGGAATCCGGCCGGCGCCCGGCTACCCGGCCAACCCCGACCACTCAGAGAAGAGAATCCTCTTCGATCTCCTCGGCGCCGAGAAGCTCGGCATCGAGTTGACGGAGAGCTTCGCGATGATGCCGGCGGCATCCGTCTCAGGGCTCTACTTCGCTCACCCGGACTCTCGCTACTTCAGCGTGACCAGGATCGGCCGCGACCAGCTCGAGGACTACGCCCGGCGCAAGGGCATGAAGGCATCGGAGGTCGAGCGCTGGGTGCGCCCGGTCCTGGGAGACGATCCCACCCCGAGCTAACCGATGTGCGGGCCGAGTCCCAGCGCCGAATGGATCTCGCGCGTAGCCGTTGAGAAGTTGAGCGTGTAAAAGTGAAGGCCGGGCGCGCCCGCGGCGAGTAGCTCGCGGCAGAGTTCGACCGCCATCTCGATCCCGACCTGGCGGACTGCTTTGGGGTCGTCCCCTGCTCGCTCGACCCGTGCCGCAACGTCGGCGGGAAGGGAGTAGCCGGACATCTGGGCCATTCTCGTTATGGATCCCAGGGTGGTTATCGGCATGATGCCCGGGATCACCGGCTTGCGCACGCCGAGCCGGTCGAGCTCATCGACAAGCCGCAGGTATTCGTCGATCTTGAAGAAGAACTGCGTGATCGCGAAGTCGGCCGCGGACAGCTTCTCCGCCAGGTGCCGCCTGTCACTCTCGAGATCGGGCGAGGCTGGGTGACCGGCCGGATGGGCGGCGACTCCGATGCTCCGGAGGCCCGACTCGCGGCCGAGCTCGACCAGCTCGACGGCGTGCCTGAGGTCGACCCGCGGCGCCGGCTCGGGCAGCGCATCCCCGCCGAGGGCCAGCAGGTTCTCGATGCCACCCTCCGTGAATTTGGCGACTATTTCGCTCAGCTCGGCTCGCGAATGGGCGACACAGGTGAGGTGCGGCATGGGTGTGAGAGTGGTCGTGGCGAGGAGTTCGAGAACGACGCGGGTCGTACGCTCGCGCGAATCCGCGCCTCCTCGGTAAGTGACCGAGACAAAGGAGGGTGCGAGGGGCTGAAGGAGCTGGATCGTGTTGGCCAGCCGCTCCTGCTCCTCATCCGATCGCGGCGGGAAGAACTCGAAGGAGACGGTCCGGCCTTTGCGCAGGAGCTCGGAGATGAGGGCCATTTACTTGCTGGAGTTTATTGGGCGATCACCCGCTCCGGTCAGACGAATAGCGGCTCGGGCCGGCTGCGCATCTCGAGAGCCCGCATCTCGTCCTCGCCGGGAGCGCTGCCGTCGAAGCGGTCGGCGGCATCGAGAACCCTCGCCAGCAGGTCGACGTCGCTGACGGTGTTCAGAAAGGTGCCCCGACGGCTCAGCACCCACCAGACCGCCAGGTCGATGTCCCCCTGCGCCTCCAGCGGCTCGTACCAGGTGGTGTGCGTCCTCTCGCGACCCTGCCAGGGCCGCAGCGCGATGGACTTGATCGTCTGGACCGCAACCGACCGCTTCTCGCATTCGGCAAGCAGGGCGTTGAAGTTCTCCGCGTAGTACGGGAGCTGCATGGTCAGGTGGTTGTAGGGCAAAAGAACCGAGTCGAAGTCGAAGCGAGCGAGACTTCGGAGGTGGTTGGCGGCGATCTGGCTGCCATGACCCGTGACCCCGATGAACCGCACGAGGCCCTCCTCGCGAGCCTGGACGGCCGCGTCGATCGCACCTCCGGGGCTGAGGGCGGTGTCCCACTCGATGGGGTCGGCGAGGTTATGAAGCTGCCAGAGGTCGACGTGGTCCACTCCCATCCGATGCAGCGACCGCTCGAGGTCCTCGCGCGCATTGCCCGCCCTGCGCTGGCCGGTCTTGGTGGCCAGGAAGAACCTGCCGGGCTCGCGCTTCAGCCAGGGCTCAAGGCGCAACTCGGCATCGCCGTAGCCGGCGGCGACGTCGATGTGGTTCACACCGTGCCGAAGGAGAACTTCGAGAGTGCGATCGGCCACTTCCTGGGAAACCCGGGCCAGGGCCGCGGCGCCGAAGATCACCCGCGAGCTCAGGTGGCCTGTCCGGCCGAATGGCGCAAGTTCGAGGGTCATGGCGTCCCTGACCTTACCGCGATCGGGCCGGTCAGACGCGATACGGAGGAGGGACGGGAACCGGATGTGGGCGCTGGCCGGCAGTGAACACGAGCGAAGCGATTAGGACCACCACTACGATCAGCGCAACAGCCACGAGCAATGTCCGCCAGCGCCGCGGACGGGGAATCTCCGGCCCCTCGAAGTCCGGGCCGTCGTATTCGGAATCTTCCTCGTCGTATTCGACCATCCAGCCGAATCCTAAGGGGGCCGACACCGACCCGGGCATCCCGAACTCGGAATGATCCACCAGGCTCCGTCCTACGTAAACCCTGTCAACCCGGCTCGCCGGCTTTCCGTCGGCGCGATGCTATCCGGGGGGGGAACACCAATGACCGAAGACGTCGATTCGAGAAACCTCGCGACCCGCGACCTCCTGAACAGCCTGGCCTCACGGCGGGGATTCCTGAGGGTTGGGGCCACGATCACGGCGGCCGGCGCCGGCATCGCGGCCTTCCCGACCCTCGCCGCCGCAGCCGGCACTGGAACCTCGCCCGACAGTGTTCAGACCATCCTGGACATCGCCCGCACCGCCGAGCAGCTGGCGGTCACCTTCTACACCAACGGAATCCGCAATGCCGACGAGCTCGGCCTCTCCCGGAGCGAGGTCGTCTACCTCAAGGCAGCGCTGATCGAGGAGCAGATCCACCAGACGTTCTTCACCGCCAATGGCGGCAAGTCCCTGGTCGATACCTTCAGCTTCCCGCGCGGGGAAACCACCTTCTCCGACCTGGGCACTTTCATCGCGACCCAGCAGCAGTTGGAAGGAGTCTTCGACTCCGCCTTCCTGTGCGCGGTTCGCGAGTTCGCCGAGATGAGCCCGAACCAGGCGCGGCTTGCCCAGATCTCAGCCCAGATCGCGCTGATCGAGTCCGAGCACCGGGTCCTTGGACGCGACATCGCCGCCAGCCATCGGATCAACGTGCTGCCGGCGCCGAGCGCTGGTCAGTCCACCGAGCCTGCGGACAACTGGGCCTACGCGCCGGTCATCCTGACCTCCGTCGGCCAGGCGCCGAGCGTGGTGGCGGCAGCGGGCTATTTCAGCCCTGTCGACGACAACTCGTACAAGTACGTCCAGGTCAACTTCAACGGCACTGGCGAGGACGAACTCGGTCTACAGGCAGTGGCCTCCAAGATCCTCTATAAGGACGGACCCTTCTCGGCCCGACCTTAAGACTTCGCGTGGCGGCGGCGGGAATGACCGCCGCCGCCCTCCCTCGCCGGCTTCGGACCTTGGCCGCTATGCGGAGAGGGTTCCGACGGCAAAGATGAAGGCGAAGTGATATCGGAATCCTTCCTCGCCAAGAGGTCGCATCGCGTCCGCCAAATCGGCTTCGAACTGGTCCCGCAGGCGCGGGCCGAGGACGGAGATGAGGGTGTTCGGGAGAGGACCCGAGCCGGCCATCAACTCGGTCCACTCCCGCGGGCTCCTGGCATGGCCCCCGGTGACCATCTCGGTGAGCCTCACCTCGCTGAAGCCGAGCTCCTCCAGCAGCCTCGGGAGGTTCTCCCGCTCGCCGAACACCGACCGCTCCGGAGAGTGCCTGGGGACCCGTAGGTGATGTCTCCCGGCGAGGTCCCCGAGGACGGCGTAGAAGAGGTCCTGGGCCTCGGTCTGGAGACTCCTGCGGTGTAGGGAGAGGGCTATCCGGCCGCCGCTCCGAAGCAGGCGCACCGATTCGCCAAGGCTCTCCATCGGGTCGGCCAGATAGGGGAGCGACTGGCCGTAGGTGATGAGGTCGAAGCTTCGGGCACGGAAGACCATCTGCTCGGCGGCCATCGCCATGAAGGTGGTATTGGGACGCGACCGCCGGCGGGCCAGGTCCAGCATCCGGGAGCTCAGGTCGATGCCGACCACCGAACCCCTGGCGCCGACTTTGGCCGCCACGAGGTGGCTGACCAGCCCGGTGCCGCAACCGACGTCGAGCACCGCTTCGCCTCGCTTGGGGGCCGCCAGCTCGACCAGCTTGGCGGCCACCCTCCCGTGGAGGCCACCAGCCCAGGAATCGTATTCCGGAGCGACCCGCTCGTAGAAATCCACGAGGTGCTCGACAAGCTCGTCAGCGCCGGAGAGGGCCATGGGCGAAGTTAGCTTAGGGCGGCAGTTGGCGTGGTCTGGGCCACAGCACTGCGGGGCCGACGGCCAATCAGGCACGGCGCTTGACCTGACGACCCCGTCCTGGGTGCCAGGACGCGATCTCCAGCTGCGTCGCGGCTTCGTCGAGGCGAGTCAGCACGATCTCGGTGATGTCAACCCAGAACCGCGGGCCAGGCGGCTGGTCCTCCTGTCGTGCGGGACGCTCGATGGCCCGCCCCGCCACCTTGACGTCGCCCTTCCACGCCGCCTGATTGTCTTCCGCCGGGTCGCCGGACAGCGCGTGAAGGGCCACCCGCTCGTCACGGCGAATGTCGGCGAGCTTGAGCGAGTCCGGCATCATGCCCAGCACCAGGTCGCCGTCGCTGAGAGCGACCTCGATGCCACTGACGCGCGGCGCACCATCCCTGCGCAGCGTGGCAACGGTGTGGTGCCTGCGGCCGGTCAGGATCGCTCTTACCTGAGCCGCCAGCTCCGCCTCGGCGGCCTCGAACTCAGCCCAACGGGCCATGGCGATCCGTGTCCATCCCGCCTGGCAACAATAAGCTGCCCAGACGCCCGGTGCCGCCATCTGGGTCTGGGGTCGCTGTTGTTTCGTGCGCCCGGCCGGGATCGCGCCGGCATAGACTCGACCAGTGAACTGGTATCAGTTGGCGAGGACGATTCGGACTGCACAGGCTGTCGCGAGCGGCAAACCGAAGCGGCTCGTGCGGCGCGCGAAGAACAAGGTCGTCGGGCGGACGCTGGCGCGCCTCGGCTTTTGGCGGTGGCTCTGGCGCTGAGCGGCCCGGCCGCCGGCTTGAAGCAACTGCAGGGCATCCTTCGCTCCGAAGTCGTCGACAAGACGCACAATGATCCCAGTGCCATGAACATGCGCCGAAATCCGTACGGAAGCTTCAGGTTCAGGGTTCGGTGGGACGGTCGCTATGTGGTCGGGGTCAACAAGATCAGTGGCCTGCGGCGCTATACCGATGTCGTCGAGCACAGGGAGGGCGGTCAACCGGGCATCGAGCTAAAGTCGCCTGGACGAACCAAGTTCGACCCGATCACCCTCGAGCGAGGTGTCACTCACGACCGCGCTTTCGAGGAGTGGGCGAACCAGGTCTGGAAGCTGGCCGCGCAGCCTGAAACGTCAATTGCCGACTTCCGTAAGGAGATCGCAATCGACGTCTTCAACGAGGCCGACGAAAGAGTCCTCTCTTACCTGGTTTATCGCTGCTGGGTCTCGGAGTACCAGGCCCTACCGGATCTCGACGCCAATGCCGATGGGGTGGCCATCGAGCACATCAAGCTCGAGCACGAAGGCTGGGAGCGCGACACCTCGGTGGTGCCGCCCCCCGACGACACTGCCTAGACGCTGCAGAGCCGAGAAGCGCGTCTAGCCGACGGTGATCGTCTTATTGTTTGATCCAGAGCCGCAGGTCACGGTGATCGGCCAGGTTCCGGGCGTTGTCCTGCCGCCGACCTTCCAAGTCCAACTCACGTCAGCGCTCGCATCCGATGGGGCAGCTCCCAGGCCCGCGGCAACGGATGGCCCCGAACTGTAGACGACGGTGATGCTGCATACCGTGTTGGGGCTGGTCGCAACCTGTGGCGTCACCATCTGACTGTGGCCATGGATGCCGATCCGGAGGCTTTGGAGTGCCCACAGGCCGGCCGATTTCGGCTCTTGGGTTTCTCCATGCAAGGTACCTCGAAGTGGTGTCACCTAGCGGGCTCGGAGTCTGCCCGGCGGTCTACGAATGGCTGGTGTGGAGCTGCGGTTCACGTGGGGGGTGTGACGCCCGGTTTCTTCATACGGTAAGCTCGCGACACGTCGGGCCGATTCCCGCAGCCATCCATCAGGAGGTGCCGTAATGCCACGGTTCATGGACTTCCACCCCGATCTCAAGCTTCCTGCGGAAGCGCTCAGTCAGATCACAGCGGACACGGCGGCAGGCAAGGTTGACGAGTTCGGAGTCCGCCAGGTGGAGCTGTTCCACAACGAGGCAGGCCAGGTCTACTGCCTGCTTGAGGCCCCCGATGAGGAGGCAGTCCGCAAGCACCACGCAGCGCTCGGTGTCGATTGCGGAGCGGTCCACCCTGTACGGGGCATCACCGCAACCTAGACCATCGACGAGAGGGTGGGGCTCGATGCTGCACCCTCTTTCCTTTTGCCCCGACCTCGCCGCCCAACTTCGAGGCAGGAATCGCCTCTGATTCGTTCTCAAAAAGCCGGATGGTGAAAGTAACCCCGGCGGGATTCGAACCGACAGCTACTAAACCGCGGTTGATCTTCCAGTAAGGACCGAGAAACGGCTGATGGAGGAGCGCGCCGGACGCCTTTCCGGCTGCGGTGCCGATCCGGAACATCGCCGCCTTCAGCTGGAGCCGGAACCTCAGCGATCATATGGCGGCATGGACGAGCTCCCCCCAGCGCTGAACCGCCGGATCGGCCGGATCGCCGCCCGCTTCTCCGGTCGCTTCGGCTTCTACGCGAAGGACCTCCGCCACCGCGAGGAGGTGGCCTTCGACGGGGACAGCCGCTACCCGGCCGCGTCGACGATCAAGCTGTTTGTCCTCAGAGAGCTCTTCAGACGCGCGGATGCAGGCGAACTCGATCTCCTCCTGGACACGATCGAAATGACCGCCCACGACCTGGTCAAAGGGTCAGGAGTGCTCCGCGACCTCACGCCCGGTCTGCGACTGAAGCTCGGCGACCTCGCAACCCTCATGATCACCGTCAGCGACAACACGGCCGCCAACCCCCTCATCGACCACCTGGCCACGCGCGCGATCAACCGGGGAATGGAGCGGGCCGGGTACCGGGACACCCACCTGCGGGGGCCCTTCTTTCGCAGCCGCGCGGCGTCCGGAGATCTCACACGACCCCCCAAGACCTGGGGCGCTTCATGGCCGGCCTCGCCGGCGGGCGCGAGATCTCAAAGGAGGCCTCTCGGGCGATGCTCGACATCCTGTACCGGGAGCACTATGACCACATCGTCGGACGCCGGATTCCCTACGATCCTGAGGCTCCGACCCGCCCACGCTGGCGGATCGCGTCGAAGAGCGGTTCAATCCGAGGCGTTCGCAACGACGTGGCGTACGTGGTCGGTCCGGGTTGCCGCTACGTGGTCGCGCTGATGTCGGAGGGCTGTGCCGACGAGCGCTTCAACGACGACAACGAGGGCGCGCTCGCACTGGCCGAGGTGGCGAGGGAGATCCACGAGTGGTTCACCCGCGCGCGTTGAACTTGGGCAGGAGCGCACCGCCGCTGGTCATCGAACTGGCGGACGAGCTGAGCGAAGGCAGCAGGCCCCACCTCGAATCCGCCTTTCAGGCCCTAGGGGCGCATCTTCAGGCGGGCTTCCCGCCGGGCGTGGCAGCGGCCGTCTGCGGGACCGCCGGTGTGCTGGGAAGGGCGTGGGGCGGTTGGGCGAAGCTCCCGCCCCGAGGCATCCCGGTCGGCGCTGACACTCTTTTCGATCTCGCCTCGTTGACCAAGGTCATGGCGACGACGCCGCTCTGCTTGCGGCTCGAGCAGGCAGCGGCCTGGTCTCTGGACGACCCTGTCCAGCGCTGGGTGGACGGGTTCCATCACCCCACGATCACCCTCCGCCACTGCTTGACGCACACCTCCGGACTGCCCGCTCATAAGCCGTTCTGGGAGTTGGCGGACAGCCCGGCCGCGATCAGGATCGCGCTTTTTGAAGTGGAGCCGGACGCGCCGCCCGGGAAGCGAGTTGTCTACAGCGACCTCAACTTCATCCTCCTCGGGTGGGCCGTGGAGAATTGCGGCGGGCAGTCTCTCGACGTGCTCTGCCGTGAGCATGTACTGAGTCCGCTGGCGATGATGGGATCAGGCTACCGGCCGCCCGCCACCCACAGATCGAGGATCGCCGCCACCGAGGTCTGGGGCGAGGTTCACGATGAGAACGCCCGCGCCCTGGGCGGCGTGTCCGGTCACGCCGGCCTCTTCGCCCCGCTGGATGACGTCGTCAAATTCGCGCATTCCCTCGTCGCATCCGACCGGCACCCCGGCGTGGCTCCATATCAGCCGCCGGACCCCAGCCGGCCACGAATCGGCGCACCTCCGGAGGTCCGCGGGCTGGGGTGGCGGCTGCAGCCGATGGCCATCGCTCCGGGATGGCCCGATGACGCCTACGGCCACACCGGCTTCACCGGCACCTCGGTTCTGGTTGCCCCCAGTTCCGGCCTGGCCGCGGTGCTGTTGAGCAACGCCGTGCATCCGAAGCGCAGGCTGAATGGCGCCGCCAGCCTCCGCGCCGACTTCCACCGGGCCCTGCTCCCGCTGCTCGAGTCGCCGCGTTCTAAACCTGGGTCGTAAGCAAGGTTCTGGCGATCAGCGCAGCCCCCAGGACCGGTTCGGCGGCCAAGCGGACGACCTCTCCGGAGAGCCGGCCGCGCACCATTTCCTCAAGGCCCGGCGTGTTGAGCAGAACGCCGCCGGCGAGGACCACCGGCACTCCGCTGCCGAGCCGCGCCCGCACCGTCTCTGCAAGATCCGCCAGTGCGGCGGCGGCTCGCTCCAGCCGCACCCCGTCGCGCAGGGCGAGCGGTGCCAGGGCCGCCCACCTGGACGAGGCCGGCTCCCGGTGGAAGAGGTGCATCAGCTCGATCGGATTGGCGGCGCCGGCTCGGTCCAGGAGCTCGAGCTGGACCTGATCAAGCGCTCTTCCGGCGTCGTGCGCTCGGAGGATTTCCCTGACGGCGTCCCGAACGGCCCAATAGCCTCCACCCTCGTCGCCGAGGCGCGGTCCCCAGCCGCCGGCTCGAACCACGGCTCCGCGCGCAACGCCGTAGGCGATCGACCCGGTTCCCGCGATCAGGGCCACGCCCTCCTCGATCCCAGCTGCGGCCAGGACGAGCACCGGGTCAGGAACGACCTTGATTCGGCTGCCCGGCAGCAGTTGCTCCAGGATCCCGCGCAGTTGACCATGCGCGACGTCGTCCTCCGCGCCCGCGGCACCGCAGCAGCAGGCGGCGGGGCCTGCGCCCAGGTGCGGGCTGACCTGCTCGATCAGCTGCTCCAGCGTCCGGGCCACATCGCGCTCACCGAAGACGGCGAGGTTACCCGGTCCCCCCATAGCCTCCGCCACGACCCGGGCGTCTTCGCCGAGCACCAGCGCCCGGCTGCGACTGCCGCCGAGGTCGAGCCCCAGCACGGAGGTCAGCACGTCATCCGGCTCGGAACGCGATGCCGCCCCCCACCAGCGTGAGGCGGACGCGGCCGTCGGGCCCGAGCACTGTGATGTCGGCCGGGAGGCCCGGCGCAATTCGACCCAGGCGCGCTCGGAAACCGAGCACTCGGGCCGGCGATGAAGTCGCGCTCCTCACGGCAGCCGCGAGACCGGCGCCGGGCAGCCTGGAGACCAGCGCCACCATCGACTCCATGGTCGCGGCGCTCCCGGCCAGCGTCCCATCGCGTAGGCGGACGGATTCGCCGTCACTGACCAGGTCCCTGTCGCCGATCCGAAAGGACCCCGGCGGCGAGCCTGCGGCGGCGGTCTGGTCCGTGGTCAATGCGATCCGGGCGCTGCCCTTGGAGCGGAAGGCGAGCCCGAGTGCGGCGGGGTGGACGTGCAGCCCATCGGCGATCAACCCGACGGTCACCAGCCGATCGTCGAGGAGCGCGCCGGCCAGCCCGGGGTTACGGTGCTGGAGGCCGCTCATGGCGTTGAAAAGGTGGGTCCCAAAGCTCACGCCCGCGGCGAAGGCGGCTCGAGACTGTTCGAAGGTTGCGCCCGAGTGGCCGGCCGCGACAACGACTCCGGCCCGCGAGAGTCTGGCGATGGCGGCCAGCGC
>JAYUBK010000153.1:0-1687 GCA_043740835.1 Chloroflexota bacterium | reverse complement strand
AGCATCGGCTCCGAGTTGAAGGCCAGAAACGCCACTCGGTCGTCCTTCCGCATCCCGACCGCGCGCAAGGCGGACGCCAGGCGGCGGGAACGGGCGCGGAACTCTCGCCAAGTGTATTTCACCGGCCCGTCGACCACCGCGACACGATCGGCGAAGACCTCTCCGGCCCGCTCGATCCAGCTGACCGGGGTCAGCTCCTGGCGAAAGACCTGGACTTGCTTTTCCTCACCGATCATTGGTGCTCCCCCGGGTAACTCAGGCGCGCAAGAGGCGCTTGGCCTTCAACTCGGCGCGGGGCAGTGTGCCGGCCGCCACCTGACGGCAGTCTATTCGCACTCCGAGGGCCAATCGCAGGTCGGAGGCGAGTGTCTCGGCGAGGCCCGGTGACACCTCGGCGACCTCGAAGAGAAGTACGACCTCGTCCATCTGACGGACGCGGCGAAGCTCAAGGACGAACTCGACGATGGGTAGGTGGCGGCGCACGATGTCCTCGACCTGCGACGGGTAGAGGTTCACCCCGCGCAGTGTCACCATATCGTCGACGCGGCCGAGGATGCCTCCCTTCAGCATCGGGAAGGAATTGCCACATGCGCACGGCTCGCGGCTGAGGCTCACGCGATCGCCGGTGCGATAGCGGACCAGGGGAGAACCCCAGCGCCCGAGATTGGTCGCTATCAGCTCGCCGTCGCCATCATCCAGGGTGCGGCCCTGGGTGTCCAGGACCTCGAAGACGAACTCCGACTCGATGAGATGCAGCCCGCCCCCGGCCGAGCATCCGAACCCCGTTGGGCCGAGCTCGGTCATGCCACTGTGGTCGAAGCAGCGGGCACCGAAGGAGCGTTCGATGAGGTCCCGGGTGGATGCGATGCTGGCACCCGGCTCGCCGGCGCAGAGCACGGTTCGCAGCGCCGACGAGCTCAGGTCAATACCCATCGCCGCGGCCGTTTCGGCCAGCCGGAGTACGTAGGTGGGAGTTCCGAGAAGCACCGTCGCACCCAATTCAACGATCGCCGCGACGCGCTGCTCTGTCGTCATCGCACCGCCCGAGATGACCAGTGCGCCCAGCCTCTCCGCCCCGCAGAAGGCGGACCAGAAGCCCATGAAGGGGCCGAAGGAGAAGGCGTGAAAGACCCTGTCGCGGGACGTCACTCCGGCGGCCGGTAGGACATGCTCGGCCCAGCACCGCTCCCACCATTCCCAGGACTCGGCGGTGTCCAGCCAGCGCACCGCTCGCCCGCCGCTGGACCCGCTCGTCTGATGGAGGCGGACGTAGCGGTCGAGGGAGTACGTCAGGTTGGTGCCGTAAGGCGGAGCGGCGGCCTGATCGGCCACGATCTCCGACTTCAGCGTGAACGGCAGCCGCTCGAAGTCGCCCCAGCCATTCACGGCGTGCAGCCGTTCCCTATAAAAGGCGTTCGATGCCAAGACCTCGGGCAGGCGCTCCCGCAGCTTGGCGAGCTGGCTAGCTCGGTTCTCGTCGCGGGAGGCGGAGGATGCGGGCATAGTCCTCTGGCGTATCGATGTCGTCAGCTCGGCCTTGGGCAGGAACAGTATCGACCAAGCCGGGGTGGCGATCCAGCACCTGCCTGGCGCCGGCGTCCCCTTCGAGGGTCACCAGCTCGGGCCAGAGGGAGCGGTCGAGAAGTACGGGCGGGCGCCAGCCATCGCGATGGGCGGTGGCGATCGC
>JAYUBK010000152.1:0-5781 GCA_043740835.1 Chloroflexota bacterium | reverse complement strand
GGCGTTTGCCCAGGAGGAACGCGAGGAGCGTCGGCTGCATCGCGAGACGGCGACCGGCCTCGACTTCGGCCTGAGGGCGGCCGAGTTCCAGGCGCGCGTCCAACCACTGGTGACACTGACGACCTCGCTGGCCACAGCCGCGGTGCTTCTGCTGGGCGCCATTCTGACCATGCAACGCGTCATAACGGTCGGCATCCTGGTGCTTCTGTTGGCTTACACGCGAGCGATCTTCGGAGCCCTCCGCCAGCTTGCGAAACTTTCGACTCAGAGCCAGAAGGCAGCCGTTGCCGCCGAACGGGTGGAGGAGGCGTTCTCACGGGCCCCGTCCATCGTTGAGATCTCCAGGCCGAGGTCCCTTCCGCCCGCGGGCCTGGCGATCGCCTTCCGGGAGGTCTCCTTCGGCTACTCGGCCGGGCACCAGGTTCTCCACTCCGTGTCCTTTGACGTACCAGCGGGTGCGACGGTGGCCCTGGTCGGGGCGACAGGAGCCGGGAAGAGCACCCTCGTCTCACTCGTTCCGCGCTTCTACGACGTATGGGAGGGAAGCGTCAGCCTGGGTGGCGTCGATGTGCGAGAGGCGGCCCTCGGCGTGCTTCGCTCGCGGGTGACGATGGTGCTTCAGGACGCGCTGCTCTTCCGCGACACGATCTACAACAACATCGCCTACGGACGCGACGAAGCCTCGATGGAAGAGGTCGTCGCCGCCGCCGAGGCCGCGGGTGTCATGTCCTTCGTCGATCAGCTCGACAACGGGTTCGACACCGTCGTCAGCGAGAGGGGCACCACTCTCTCCGGTGGCCAGAAGCAGTGCGTCGCCATCGCCCGGGCGCTTCTGCGCGACTCACCCGTGGTGATCATGGACGAGCCGACCAGCAGTCTCGACAGCCTCACCGAGCGCTCGGTCGTGGATGGGTTGAGCAGGCTTCTCTCCGGCCGGACGGCGATCGTGATCGCACATCGCTTCACGACCATCCAGGGCGCCGACCTGGTGGCGGTCCTGGACGCCGGGAGGCTGGCCGAGTTCGGCCGTCCCGAGGACCTGCTCCTCGACAAGGGCCTGTTCAGTGCGATGACGGCGATTCAAGGAGCGACCGGTGGCTGACAGAGGTGGTCCGCACAATGAGTCGTAGTCGCTGGATAGCAGCTCTCGTCGGCGCGACGCTGCTGATCGCGCTCGTCGGAGGGGCGGCACTCCTGATCACACGGGGGAATCTCCGGCCGGCGGTGTCCGCGGGGAACACCTCGCTCCCGACCGGCCCCTCGTCTCCCTCGCCGAAGGGCTCGCCGACGAGCTCGGTGACGGCCTCGCCGACGAGCGGGTCGAGCGCCGGCCCGGCGCCATCGTCCGTGACGCCGAGCCCGCTGGAGAGCCCCATCGCCAGTCCCACCGCTGCCAACCAGCCATCAGCCACGCCGACTCCTGGCACACCAGCGCCACCAGCCTCGCCTCCGCCGACCGTCTACAGCTTCCAGCCCCCGGTCTCGGGCTCCGGTACAACACCGTCGACGTCATTCGTCACCGCCGACCTGGTCATGACCGGCCAGGTGGTCGTGGCCGGCTTCCACATCTCCTCTCCGGGTGCGGTTTCGGCCCACGCCTTCGCCGGGCTCGCCGGTCTTGTCGCCTGCCTGAGGGTGGCGGGCGGCTCCTGCACACCGACAGCCGTACCCAACCCGGCCTTCTGGACCATCAACGGCGAGGACCTCACACACGCGGCCGAATACGAAATTCAGGTGCAACTGCCCGGCAATGGGCTGGGTGGGCTGGACTTCGGCTGGAACGGTCCTCGCCATACACAGGTCTCCGGGGTCAAGATGACTGGGTCCTGCTCTGCCGCGGCAGGCTACGCGGCCGGTTGCGGCTTACGATTCCGAGTTCAGGCGGGTCGGTCGATGACCGTCGCCGCCGGCCAGGGCGATCTCCACCTCAAGGTTCGGGACAAGGTTACAAACGCTGTCGCCTTCGATCACAGACTTCCTGGATCGGCCAGTTTCAGCCTTCCCGATGTCGGGCTCTGGACCGGCTACCTCTACCCGGAGACCTCGGCGCCCGCCTCCCTGGTCACGGTCGTCGTCGACTGGGCCTGACGCAGGACCGGCCGGGGGCTCTCCCGGGCCTTTTCGCGGGCGGCGCTCGGGATCAAGTGATCGGCTCGGCCGGAGTTTCCCTCACCTTTCGTACTCGGGCCGGCTTCTTCACGGCCACGGGAACGGTCAATTCGAGGCCGACCGCGGACTCCCCGTTGGCGTCCGTCTTCGGCCTGCGCGCTCGCGTTGCCTTCTCGGGAATGTCCACTGCCGCGACGTTGGGTCCGGCGGCGGCAGGTTCGGCAGCTTGGAGTTGGACCGGTTGCAGTTCAGCGATGCGCCGCCTCGCCGACCGAGCCTTCGGCGCCACCGGATCGGGGCCGACGGCGGCCGGCGCCGCCTCTACGGCGTGAGGAGTGGGTTCCAGGGGCAGGGTGTCCGTCGCCGCCACCATCGGAGTCTCCGAGCGTGCGTTCGAACGTCCTCGGCGGCGGCGGCGGGAGCGACCCGACCGAGGCGGTCCCTGGCCGTCGGGCGACGACTGCTGACCATTCTGGTGAACCTGCATTTCGCCCGCCGCACTCCCCTGAACGGAAGAGGTGCCGGCGAGCTCAACTCCTTGCTGTGAAGCACCGGCAACTCCCTCGACCTGCTGATCTCGGGTCCGCTTGCGCCGCCGGTTCTTGCCCCGCCGCTCGCCGCGATGAGGGCGAGAGAGACGCTGCACCTGGGACCGAACGCCAACTCGCTGGCAGGCTGTCACCACGGCGCCGACCCCGGCCACCAGGCCGTCGTCCTGTGCGTGCTTGAAGAGCGGGCCGAAGAGCTCCGGGGCCCCCCCGATGACCGTCTTGGAGTCGCCCACGATGACGAGGAGCTTCTTCGCGCGCGAAATGGCAACGTTGACCCGGTTCGGGTCATTGAGGAAGCCGATTGCAGCCCGATCGTTGCTCCGGACGAGGGAGAGGATCACGGCGTCGGACTCGCGGCCCTCGAAGGCATCGACCGACTCGATGTCGTCGGGCGGGACAATGCCCTTCAGCGCCGAAACGAGGCGGCTGACCTGCGACGAGTACATCGCGATGACCGCCAGCTTCGCCTTCCGGACACGCTTGCGGATGATCGAGGTGATGTCCTTGCAGAGCGCAACCTCGAACTCGTTGGCAACCGACCGCTGGGCGTCCCGATACTCGTCCTGGGCGCCGGTGTCCACCCACACCAGCTCGCGGTCGAAAGGCCAGGGGAGTGGCATCCGCGGGTGCGGTGACTCATTGATGAGCTTGCCCTCGTAGAAGAGGTCGGAGACGGCATTGCCGATCGGCTCCCGCATCCGGTACTGCCGGGGCAGCATGATCTTCGACCCGGCCGGGACCCTGTCCCACATGTACCTGTAAAAGCTCTCGTCGCGGACCATCTCGTCGAGCGGGCCCTCGATCTTGAACCCGAGCGCCGCGTCCTCCGAGACGGGCGGCAACTGCTTGAGGTCGCCGATCAGCACCCACCGCTTGGCCAGGGGCATGAGTGCGAGGGCTTCGTTGGCACGGACCTTATTGGCCTCGTCGAGGATCAGCCAGTCGAAGACCATGAAGCGCAGCCGGCTGTCGATCGCGAGGCGGTTGCAGGTGCCCGCAACGAGGTTGAATTGCTCCAGGTTCTCGCCCTCAAAGAGCGTCTGCCGCAACCTGCGCGGGACCTTGCCCGGCTCGGCAATTCGAGCCTGCCGTACGTGGGAGAAGCCAAGCAGCCTCTCCTGGCCGGTGTCCACGGCGTCATTGGAGTGGGAGCTGAGCAGGATCGAACTGTTGCCGTGGCGGCTCAGGATGCGGCGGATCGACTCCACGATGGCGGTCGTCTTGCCGGTTCCCGGCGGTCCCTGGATCATGTAGAGCTGACCGGGGCGCATGCCCATCACTCGGGCGACGGCTTCCGACTGCTCCTCATTGGGGTCGGGGAGGTGATGGGCGGGCCGGCCCTCGAGCGCGAAATGGGGCGGGGTTCCCATCCATCCGGGGTCGGCGACGAGGGCCGCCAGGGCGCCGGTGCGGGGGCTGCCGATCTGGAGCTGGCGGATGACCGAGCGCTGGGCCTCGAACATCTCGACGCTGGCGGTCGGGAGCAGGACGCCCTCGTCCGGCAATGGGTCGTAGCGGCGGAATGTGACCCAGAGGTC
Organism: Chloroflexota bacterium; assembly: GCA_043740835.1. Classification (GTDB taxonomy): domain Bacteria; phylum Chloroflexota; class Dormibacteria; order Dormibacterales; family Dormibacteraceae; genus JAYUBK01. Next base: position 1,583 of record JAYUBK010000152.1, on the reverse strand, counting down.
CGAGCCCTGGATCCGCTCCAATGACATGCCGCGGTACTCGGGGAAGCCGGCGGAGCGAACCGTCAACGAATCGATGCCGCGATATACGCGGCCGTCCGCGTTGTCGCCCACAAGGTGGAGGATCGCGCGGATGAACTCGCCGCCGCGCATGTCCTCGCCGCATTTCGGGCAGTGCATCCCGTTTGCCGTGGGTGCCTCGGTCTCGCAGCGCGGGCACTCGACCCACTGCTCGGTCGCCTCGTAGCGGCGGATGCCCGCCTCGGCCAGATCCTCGCGGAAATCGCGGAGGTGCTCGACGAAACGGAGCGTCGAGCTGAGAAGCGGCGCGCTCTTGGCCTCTTCGCGGAGATGGATCGCCGTGAATCCCTCGAGATCGCCGTCCCACTCCTCGACGAGTTGGAGCTCCTGGTAGCGGAGCATCACGCGCGAGCGTTCGATGGGGTAGTCGGGCGACTCCAGCTCCTGGAAATCGGTCATCTCGAAAGCAAGCCCCTTCGGGGTGCGACCAAGGCGGCCCTGGATCAGTGTCGAGTTGAACAGCCCGATGCATTCGAGCGGCTTGTCCGGTTTCGTGATCGTATAGCCGATCTCGATCAGCTTTTTCTCCTCGAGCACGTCGAGGATGGCCCGGGGGCCGCCCGGGACCAGCGCCAGCTTTGCCGCGGCGGGAGTGCCGGGGCGAATCCGGATGCCGAGCCGGCCGGCGTTCACTTCCTCGCCTGGGATCTCCGGATTCCAGAGGAAAAGAATGTCGCCGGGATTGGGCGAACTCAAAGGATTGATGCCATGAGGGAGAGGGGGGAAGAGAGGATTCTTAAGAGTCCTGTTGGCTGGGGCTCCGCCTGGAGGCGGCGCCCAGAGGAAAATGTGACCTTACCTTACCAAATCCGCGGCCGCGTGACGATTCAGTCCGGCAGAGGCTGGCCGCGGGTTTCAGGCAGGAAGACGAGAAAGAGGGCGCCGGCGAGGGGCGCCAACCCCAGCGCCACCAGCGCCGGGCCGAGTCCCACGCGGCCTGCGAGAGCTCCCACGAGTTGCAGACCGGCGATCCCGCCGACCGCTCCGACGACTGTCGCCACAGCCTGCGAGGTGGCCCGCGCGCGCGTCGGAAACAGCTCGGCGAACCAGACGACGACGATCGGGACGACCGCGCTCGCCACGACCTGGTATCCGATGTTGCCGGCCCAGAACGCGGACACCGAACCCAGGTAGGTGACGATGCTGGCGGCCGCGGCGAGCAGGGAGAGCCCGACGGCCGGTACGCGCCGTCCGGTTCGGTCGGAAAGCCAGCCGCCGGCCAGGTAGCCCACCCCCGCGATCAGGCCTGTCGCAAGCAGCACCGAACTGATGAGGATCGGCGACATGTGGAGGTCCTGGCTGGCGAAGACGGCACCGAGAAGGCCGCCCGGGGTGTAGGCGATTGCGCCGAGGAAGGAGAAGGCGGAAAGGATCGCGAGTCTCCCCCGCCAGGCAGGGCCGGCAAGTACTCGCAGCGGCGCGTAACGGCCCGCGACGCCGGCCCAGACGCGGCTCTCGGGGAGAAAGCGCCAGATGACAGGGGCCGCGATGACGCCGATCGAGCC
>JAYUBK010000151.1:0-5782 GCA_043740835.1 Chloroflexota bacterium | reverse complement strand
AGAAGGAGCAAGCAGGAGACCCAGAACCAGCGGCTGAAGCTGAAGGCCAGTAAGAGGATGCCCCAGGCGACGCCGAGCAGGAACTGGTTCGAGCTCTTGGCGATCCGGTGCTGCAGGAAAGCCAGCGTCAGCGCTCCCACCACCGCTCCCAGGCCCAGCGAGGAGAGAAGAAAGCCAAACCCACCGGCGCCGACCTTGAGGACCTGGTCGGCGAAGAGGGGGAAGAGGGTCAGGCGGTTCATCGCGAAGAGGGAGAAGACGGCGACGACAAGGAGCAGGGGCCCGACGACGGGATCGTGGCGGGCATAGGAGAAACCCTCCCGGATGCGCTGCATCGCCGAACCCTGGTCGGACCGCTTCATGAGAACGGGGAGGCTGCCCATCATCGCCAGCGTCGCGATCGCGCCCAGGAAGCTGATGGCGTTGACCGCGAAGCACAGCGGGAGTCCGAAGACGGCGATCAAGACCCCGGCCACGGAGGGGCCGATCACCCCCGACGCCTGGAAGACGGTCGAGTTGAGTGCGATTGCGTTGAGAAGGTCCTCGCGGCCGACCATCTCCACGACGAAGGCCTGCCGGGTTGGGTTGTCGACGACGTTGACCATCCCGGCCGCGACCGCGGCGACGATGAGCATCCAGTACTGCTCGTGGTGGGTGTAGGTCATCAGGAAGAGGGCCGCCGCCGGAAGGATGAGGAGGGCATTTGTCACGAGCAGGATGCGTCGCTTGGGGTAGCGGTCGGCGATCAAGCCGCCGATGGGGCCGAAGAGCAGGAACGGCAGGAACTGCGCCGCGAGGACGAGGCCGACCAGGAACCCCGAGTGCGTCAACAGCAGCGCGAGCCAGGGCAGCGCCACGTTCTGCATCCAGGTGCCGATCAGGCTGATCAGCTGGCCCGTGAAGTAGAGCCGGTAGTTGCGATGGCGGAGGGCCCCGAGCATGCGCGGACGCTTGGACGGGGTGGGGTCGGTCTGCCTAACCTGCACGAGCCTCCAATCGTAGTCCCGGGTCGCCGCACCCGATAATTCGGAAATGGGTTCTGTCAAAGAGAGCGTTCAAATCGAGGCGCCCGCTGAGCGGGTCTGGGCAGTCGTCAGCGAGGACTTCAAGAACGCCACCAGGTGGACGAGCGGCCTGGACAAGGCTGAAGTCCTCACCGATGGCCCCATTGGGAAGGGAACGCGACTTCGGTACACCATCCGCACGCCGGCCGGAGCGCACGCGATGGAGGTCGAGCACGACGTCTACGACAAGCCGACGGTGACCTCGGGCAGGATCATCAAGGGCCCGGTGAAAGGCACCTGGAAATACACCTACAGCGAGAAGGGAGGAGTCACGACGGTGACATATTCGATGGGCTACGAGGCTGCCAGCTTCCTGATGAGGCCGTTCATGGGCGTGATCGATCGCCAGTTGCCGGCGGACGTCAAGAAAACCCTCCTGGCACTCAAGAAGTACGTCGAGGCGGGGAAGGGGCCCCAAATCGCCGGCAGCAAGCCCGCTGCCGCGAAGCCCGCAGCCGCAAAGGCCGAGCCCGCAGCCAAGGCCAACCCAGCCAAGGCCAACCCAGCCAAGGCCAAGAAGTGAGACCTCGGCGTTCCTGCCTGGCCGTTCCCGGCAGCCAGCCCCGGTTCCACGCCAAGGCAGACCAGTCGGCGGCGGATCAGATCTTCCTTGACCTCGAGGACTCGGTGGCTCCCAATGCCAAGGTGGCGGCGCGGGCCCAGGTCGTCGAAGCGCTTCAAACCTATGACTTCAAGGGCAAGATCCGGGTCGTGCGGGTGAATGCCTGCGATACCAAGTGGTGCTATGAGGACATCATCCAGATCGCCGAGGAAGCGGGCGACCGCCTCGACTGTCTGATGATTCCGAAGGTCGAGGACATCTCGCACGTCCACTTCGTCGAGAACCTGCTCAACCAGATCGAGTGGAAGCTGGGGCGCTCCCGCAAGCTCGGCCTCGAGCTGCAGATCGAGTCGGCCAGGGGCATGGAGAACATCTCCTCGATTGCCGGCGCCTCCACGCGCACCGAGGCGTTGATCTTTGGCCCCGCCGACTTCTCGGCCAGCCTCCAGCACCCCGAACTGACCGTCGGACGCCTGAAGCCCGAATACCCGGGCGACTTCTGGCATTACTACCTGGTTCGGATGGTCCTCGCGGCCCGTGCCAATGGCATCCAGCCCATCGATGGTCCTTACGCGCAGATCCGCGACACCGAGGGTCTGCGGACGTTTGCCGAAAGGGCCGCGATGATCGGATTCGATGGCAAATGGGCTCTTAACCCCGTCCAGATCGACATCCTCAACGAGGCCTTCTCGCCTCGCCAGGAGGATTTCGACAAGGCCGTCGCCATTCTCGAGTCCTACCGCAAGGCGACCGAGGAGGACTCGGTGGGCGCCGTGATGCTGGGTGATGAGATGATCGACGAGGCCTCCCGAAAGATGGCCGTCGTGATGGTGCAGCGGGGCGAGGCCTACGGCATGAAGTCACGGCCCTGGAGCCCGGCATCGGCCCCGAGGTAGCGGCCTATCAGCAGGCCTGGAGCGCCGCACGTCAGGCGGCGGCGGCGGCGACCGCCGACTGGGCGAGGCGCACCGGCGATCCTCTCGCGGCGGCCGTGGCGGACGGCTCGGCCGCCGACTCCGGAGCCGAAACATTTCACGATGCGTTCGAGACCGTCGCCGCCGGGATCCTCGACGGCCGCTCCCTCGACGACACCGGCGCCGGCGACGAGCACCGGCTCCTGCGCGCCACGCTGCGCCGATTCGCGGAGGCGGAGGTCGTTCCGCTTGCGCAGGAGATCCATCGCCGCGACCTCGACATCCCGGACTCGATCATCGCCGGCGTTGCTGAACTCGGGCTCTTCGGTCTCTCGATCCCCGAGACCTACGGCGGGTTTCGCGGCGAGAGGCCCGACAGCATCGCGATGCTGATCGCCACCGAGGAACTGTCGGCCGGCTCGCTCGCCGCCGGCGGCAGTCTCATGACGAGGCCGGAAATTCTCGTGCGCGCTCTCCTCAGCGGTGGCACGGAGGAGCAGAAGCGGCACTGGCTCCCCGGCATCGCGACCGGTGAGTACCTCGTTGCCGTCGCCGTGACCGAGCCCGACTATGGAAGCGACGTCGCCTCCATCCAGTGCCGTGCCACCCCGCTCGAAGACGGCGGTTGGAGCATCTCCGGCAGCAAGCTCTGGTGCACCTTCGCCGGCCGTGCCCACCTCCTGATGGTCCTCTGCCGGACCTCCGCCGCCGGCCATCGCGGCTTGAGCCTCTTCGTGGCCGAAAAGCCGAGCGAGTTGGGCCACGCGTTCGAGCACCGTCAGGAGCACGGAGGCGTCCTTCGCGGCAAGGCGATACCGACGCTCGGCTACCGTGGCCTCCACACTTACGAGCTCGTCTTCGAGGACTACCGGCTCCCGGCGTCGGCCCTGGTCGGCGAGGAGGGGCGGGGCTTCTACCTGCAGATGGAGGGATTCGCCACGGGACGTCTGCAGACAGTCGGTCGTGCGGTGGGCGTGATGCAGGGCTCGCTGCGTGACACGGTCGCCTACGTGAAGAGCCGGCGCGTCTTCGGAAAGCCGATCGCCGACCACGAGCTGGCTCGTCAGATGCTCGGCCGCATGGCCACCCGCCTCCACGCCTCGCGCCAACTCGGCCACGCCGTGGCCCGCCGTCTGGACGCGGAGGAACCCGGGGCGCAGGTGGAGGCCGCCTTGGCCAAGCTCTACGCGTCGCGAATGGCGGAGTACGTAACCCGCGACGGCATGCAGCTTTTCGGCGGCATGGGCTACGGCGAGGAGACCGCCATCAGCCGCCATTTCGTCGACGCCCGGGTGCTGGCCATCTTTGAAGGCTCGGAGGAGACGCTGGCTCTCAAGGTCATCGCCCGCGCCCTCAGCGCCAAGGTCGATTAGGTGGGCGAGGGCTCATTCGGGGAGGTCGCGCCATGAGCGAAAGCGCTGACGTCGTCTACAGGCAGTTCGGACGTTACCTCGAAGACTTCGTCGTCGGCCAGACCATCAGGCACTGGCCGGGAAAGACCATCACGGAAGCGGACGACCATCTCTTCTGCCTTCTCACCATGAACCACCACCCGCTGCACATCGACGCTCACTACGCCGCCGAGAGGACGCAGTTCGGCAGGAACGTCGTCGTCGGCAACCTCGTCTACTCACTTGCGCTGGGGATGTCCGTGGCCGACATCTCCGGCAAAGCGATAGCGAACCTCGAGGTCGAGTCGCTGAAACACGAGAACCCGACCTTCCACGGCGACACGATCTACGCCGAGACGACGATCCTCGAGGTCACCGAGTCGAGGTCCAAGCCCGATCGCGGCGTGGTCCACGTTGAGACTCGGGCCTTCAACCAACGGGGCGAGCGCGTCTGCATCTACCGCCGCCGAGTTCTCATTCCACGCCGGACGCCCGAGAACCTCGAGCGCTTCGAGCCCAAGTTCTGAAGGAGACGAGAGATGAGCCTTGAGGGACGCAGGATCCTGGTCACGGGGGCCAGCACCGGCATCGGTGAGGCCACGGCCCGACAGTGCGTCGAGGCCGGTGCCCGTGTCGCAGGCCTGTCGAGGAAAATCGATGAGGGCGAGCACGATGGCGTGCTGGGAATCAAGTGCGACGTACGTGACGAGGAGTCGGTACGCAGGGCCATTGACAGTGCCGCGGAGGCACTGGGCGGCCTCGACGGCCTGGTAGCGAATGCCGGCTACGGGTTGTACGGCCACATCACCAAGGGCAAGCCCTCGGATTGGTACGACCTCGTCCAGACAAATGTAATGGGCGTCCTTTACACCGTCTTTTATGGGCTCCAGAAGTTTGGGGATGAAGGCCCTCGCGATGTCATCCTCATGAGCTCCATCAGCGGGCGCAACGCGCGGCTGGGAGCCGGCGTCTATGCGGCGACGAAGTTTGCCGTGACAGCGATCGGCGAATCACTCCGTCAGGAGCTGACCGAGCGGCGCATTCGTGTGACTCTTGTCGAGCCCGCAACTGTGGACACTCCGTTCTACGATCTGGCCACTCGTCACGAGGGCGCCGGGATTGTCGCCCGAACGTTTGACCCGCTCACCTCGGATGACGTGGCGCGAGCGTGCGTCTTCGCAATGGCTTCGCCGGTGAACGTGTCATTCAATGCGCTTCTCATGCGCCCCAACGGGCAGGCGACCTAGCAAAATTCAACGATAGCGGTCCGGCGCCACCAACTCCGGCGCCGGACCCTTTAGCAGTCGATGGTTACGCGCCGCTGTTGCGAAGTCGCTCGGCGCGAACCGCGCGAGCCTTGGCGAGTGCGTTTCGCCGGCGCTCCAGGGCGACGGGATCGGTGATCGGCTTGCGGGTGCGTTTGATACGCGATGCCGCGGGCGTCTCAGCTGCCGCGGGCGCTGCCGAGCGCCGCCGGCGCCGCGTCGGAGCGGAAGCCGCGGCGCCGCCGGCGTTCTCGCCGGCAAGTCCTGAGATGCGCGTCAGGAGGGCCTTCAGCCGCTCATTCTCTTTGACGAGCCCCTGATTTTGGGAAACAAGGCGCTGGACACTCTGGAGCAGAGCCGAGGCCGGATCGCTGCCTCCGGACTGCGGCGCCGGCGCCCTCCGGGCCCTCCGTACAGTGGACGTCCTGTTAACGCTGCCGCGCGGACGCCCGCGTGTTTTCCTGGGTTCTTCAGCCAATGTACAGACTCCTCTTTGCTTATCCGGATGAGTTGGACGTTGCTCGACTACAAGCAGTGTGAAATGTACTACGTCCGCGTTCAATGAATTGACTCCCAGTTGCGCTTC
>JAYUBK010000150.1:0-1691 GCA_043740835.1 Chloroflexota bacterium | reverse complement strand
TCATCCTGCGCTGGCTCGTGGACCCGGGGCGGGTTGTGTGGAGGGCCCTCCACGTCCTGGTGCAGCCGCTCCAGGGATTCCTCGACGCTTATCTTCTGTCGACAACCGACGTCATCGGAGGCGGCCAGTTCACGCAGGCCCTCGAGATCACCCGCATCGAGCCCTACCTCGCAGCAGTTGCGGACTCTGGCCTGGCTGCCGCTTTCATATGGGGTTGCTACCACATGATGTGGTCCCACAGCGTCCGCAGCCTCTACACAGTTCGCCACCTTCTCCCCCGCGTTCTCCTGGCGGTGCTTCTCATCAACTTCGCGCTGCCGCTGTTCCAGGCGGCGGTCGACTTCGAGAATACCGTCTGCAAGGGCATCGAGACGATTCCACTTGGCTTCAGCTGGACCGGCAACCTCTGGGCGCTCGCTGCGGGTAACGATCCGGGTGGTGTCCCGGCGCTCACCCTCCTCACCCTCGCCGCGCTCTACACGGGCTACGCGGTCCTCGCCTGCGCCTACGCCATCCGCTACGCGCTTCTCGTGATCCTCGCCGTGACGGCGCCAGTCGCTGCGCTTCTCTTCGTGCTGCCGGACACCCACCACTACGCCCGCGAATGGGGGGCGCTTTTCGTGTCAACTCTCTTCATGCAGCCGGTCCAACTCCTGGTCCTGGCGATCGGTTTCCAGCTCGAGAACGACGTCCACAACTCCACCGCAAACCCGGTTCGGCACCTCTTCGCCCTGGGCTGCCTCATCATCGCCTTCAAGGTCCCTGGAGCTCTTCACTCGACGTCACAGGTGGGAACCCGAGCAATGAGCTCCGCCAAGCACTATGCGACCCTGGCGCTCCATCCGAGGCACGTGGCGTGACTCCTCTTAAGCTCGCCGCCGGCGCGCTGAGCGCGGCCGTCTCCATCGTCGTCCTTGGGTACCAGGCCCCGCCGCGCCCGTCCAGCCTGCAGCCGTTTCCGGGCGTGGTCGTCCCGGGCGCCATCGTCACGCTCCCCTTCGGTTGCACCTCGTTTGAGTGGGAGCCTGCCTATCCGGAGTGCCCGCAGGGCCACTTCCATAGCGGCCTGGACCTGGCGGCGCCCGAAGGCGCCCCGGTTTACGCACCTTTCGCCGGCGAGGTCATCCACGTGGGGCCCGCCGGCGGCTGCGGCGTCCATGTCACGCTGCGCCACCGACCAGGCCTCGAGACCCTCTATTGCCACCTCTCATCAGCAGCGGTGCATCCCGGCGACCGGCTCCTGGCCGGTGACAAGCTGGGCGGAGTCGGGAGCACCGGTAACTCGACCGGTCCTCATCTCCATCTCGAGGTCCACGTCAACGGCCGCGCCGTGGACCCCAGCCCCTGGCTGGCCCAGCCCCCGGCCCAAGAACCAAATCCAGGGAGGCAGACATGATCAACAAAGTCATCCTTGTCGGGAGGCTCACGGCCGACCCCGAGCTCCGAGCGACACCAAAAGGGGGCTGGGTCGCGACGCTAAAGGTCGCGGCGAACACCTACGGCGGCAAGGACGAGGAGGGCAACGTGAAAGAGCGCACCGAGTTCTTCAATCTCGTCGCCTTCGGCCGCACAGCCCAAATTGCTGGCGAATACCTCCGCAAGGGCAGGCTGGTCTTCGCCGAAGGCAGGCTCCAGACCACGACCTGGGAGGACGCAGCAGGCAAAAAGCATTGGCGAACCGAAGTCGCCGT
>JAYUBK010000149.1:0-1695 GCA_043740835.1 Chloroflexota bacterium | reverse complement strand
CTCCGGGAAGCCTGTGTTTCCTCCTCGGCAATCATCTCTTCACCGGGGATACCCTCCTGGCGGGCGGCATCGGAAAGGAGGTGCCCGGGGCAGACCTCCGCCAGCAGATGTTCAGCATCGGCACCAAGCTGCTGCGTCTCCCGCTCACGACGGCCCTCTATCCCGGCCACGGCCAGGCTTCAAGCCTCGAGAACGAGCTCCGCACCAACCCCTACCTCAGACGGGCCTGAGCGGCAGGCCGACTCGTCAGGACAGACCCGGCCTGAGGAACCTGCCGCGCGCCGCGCCCGGCTCACCGCCGCGAAGGAAGACCCGCCGGATGGCGAAACCGAAGTCGAGCCCGCCAAGAGAGGCATGCCTCTGTTTGGAAAGCATCCAGTCCTCGGTCGCCGCGGTGGTGCCGTTGGGATCAACGAGGACCAGGTCCGCGTCGGCTCCGGGAGCGATGACGCCCTTCCGGCCCGCCAGGCCGAAAATCCGAGCCGGCGCCTCACAGGCCCATTTCACCGCAAGCTGAATATCGCCGGCATCGCGCGCCAGTTCCAGGCAACTCAGGAGGAGTGTCTGGACGCCCGGACTTCCTGCGTGGGCCGCCCCCAGCGGGTGGCCGAGCTTCTCCGAGTCGGTATGCGGAGCATGATCGGTCCCCACGCTATCGATCTCGCCCGCCAGCAGGGCGGCACGGAGGGCGGTTCGATCCTCGGATCCGCGGACGAGCGGGAAGTTCTTCATCACGGGCCCCAGGCGCCCGTAGTCGGCCGCGCTGAGCCAGAGATACTGGGGACAGGTCTCAACGCTCAGCCGGGCTCCTGCGGCGCGCGCGGCCCGGGCCGCGGCCAGTCCGGCGGCGCTGGACAGGTGGACGACGTGGAGGCGGACGCCACCCAGCGCGGCAAGCGCACCAGTCGCGGCTATCGCAACCGCTTCGGCGGCTGCGGGCCGCGAGTCGAGCAGGTCGTCGTAGGTCTCGACTCGGCGAGCGGCCGCGAGGAGGACGCCGGGGTCCTCGGCATGTACGGCCAGCGGCACACCGGCCGCGACCAGAGCCGGCAGAAGGCGGGCGATGGTGCCGTAGTCGGCCGGCGACTCGAGGTCCGGCTCGAGTGCGGCCGGCGAATAGAGGACCTGGCCGGTGCTCTTGCGAATCGCGTACCCGAGATAGGCCTTCAACCCGACCGCCCCCGCCTCGGCAAGACCTTCGATGTCCTCCTGGCTCGAAGAGGCTCTGACAAGTCCCCAGAGCCCGAAATCAACTCCCGCTCGTGTCGAGACGGCCTCCAGCTTGGACTCGAAGATCTCTCGCCTCGAGACTCCCGGCAGGGTGTTGGGCATGTCGAGCACGGTCGTCACCCCGCCGGCCGCGGCGGCGGCCGTCAGGGTCTCGAAGGTCTCCTTCTCGGGGAACCCCGGGTCACGACCGTGAACGTGGGCGTCGATGGCGCCGGGCAGGACCAGCAGGCCCGTCGCATCGACGACGTCCTCTCCGCTGGGGTGGGACCATGGCTCGAGCCGCGCGATGCGCTCAGCATCGACATGAACATCGACCTCTCGAGGTCCGTCGGGGGTGTGAACAGTCCCCCCGGCGATGATCACGCCGGTATCACTTCCCCTCGCTGGAGCAGCGCTCGGAAGGGGATTCCGGCGGCGGCGAGATTTTCGGCCGCGCCCTCCTCCCTATCGAGCACACCGACGAGG
>JAYUBK010000148.1:0-1699 GCA_043740835.1 Chloroflexota bacterium | reverse complement strand
GTACCAGGAGACTCCCGATCACGATCCACACGCAGAACATAGTGAAGACCGCGGGGTAGCCGCCGGGCAGGCCGAGGATCGGTGGCCCGTCATTGAAGGCATCGAGGACGAAGCCGGCAAGAAAGCGAGCGATGATCCCCGCGCCTGCGGTCGCGATGTTCGAAATCCCCATGAACCGGCCACTCTCGGCGAGTGGGATGACGTCGGTGATGTAGGCCCAGTCGACCGACAGGAAGGCCCCGAAACCGATCCCGATGACGAGGCCCGCGAACATGGCCTGCGCCGCAAGCGGAGGGACACGCAGAAAGTCGCCGACCGTGACGATCATCCCTTCGGGCAGCAGTTCGTAATGGCTGAAGACGAGAAAGAGGGTTCCGGCCGCCCCGAGGAGGCCTCCGGCGACGATCATGGGCCGTCGACCGACGCGGTCCGACATTCGTGCCGCCGGCAGAGTGACGAGCAGCGCCATGCCGATTACGAGGCCCAGAAGGGTCGTCGCGGCAAAGGTCGCCCGGCGCGGAGAGTTGGGGAAGAAGACGTCGCCGAAGTAGAAGAACGAGTAAGTCTGGAGCCCGATGATCCCCATCAGGATCAGGAGTCGCGACGCCATCAGCCACATGAAGTCGGCGTGCTCCCGCGGGTCGAACCGGAAAGTGTGGGCAAGTGCTTTCAGCGGCGATTCGAAGGGCTCCGCGGTCGCCTTCACGGTGTCCGGCACGATTGTGATGGTGATCAGCATCGTCACGACGAGGAGTGCGGCGATGCTGCCGATTGCCACGCCTCGTCCGAAGTGCCCGAGCAGAAGGCCGGCGCCGACGGTGCCGGTGAGGATGCCGATCAGATTGGCCAATCCGTAGTACCCCGACGCCGTTCCGCGCTGGCTGTCCGGCACGACATCCGGGAGCAGGCCCTGGTAGGGCGCCTGGGCGGTGTTCGAGGCCGTCTGGAGCAGAAGGTAGAAGACGACGACGGCCCAATAGTTGCCGGAGAGGGCGATGCCGGCCAGGAAGAGAACGTCGCCGACGGTCCCCGCGAGAATGAAGGGTCGCCGCCTGCCCCAGGGCGAGCGGCTCCGATCTGAGATGGACCCGATGACCGGCTGCCAGACCACGGCCATCACCGTCCCGATGCCCTCAAGAACGCTGAGGGCGACTCCCTTGTGAGCGCTGCCGACGAGCTGCCGGACCAGGTGGGGCAGGATCAGAGCGCCCAGGCTCTGCCACATGTAGCCGATCGCAACCCAATAGAGCGACATGAGGATGAAGCGGCCGTGGCCGAGGTGGCGGCGGACATCGGGAACGGATGTCGCGTCGCTCATCGATTCCGCGTGAGCTTAGCCGCCGCGCCAGGGTCCCGGCGTGTGGCGAGCCATTGGGCGAGCTACCTGGCTAGTTGGTTGGTCTGACTATTTGGGGAGGTCCTTTGGGCCGAAGTGACCGATGACCGGCAGCCTCTGGCCGAAACGCATGATGTAGGGCGCCACCCGGGAGGTTCTCAGCTGCGGCTTGACGAATTCCGTGTAGGCCTTGGAGAGTTGGTCGAGCTGGCTTACGGTGTCGAGGGACGTCGTCTGCCCGGCCTTTGCCTCCGCCTGCAGCTTCTTGAGGTCCTTGGGGTCGACCAGCGCCGTCGCCAGGGGGTTGGAGTTGAGGAGCTTCGAGAAGGCGCTTATCTGCGCGGAGGTGAGCTTGGCGCTGGA
>JAYUBK010000147.1:0-17575 GCA_043740835.1 Chloroflexota bacterium | reverse complement strand
GCCGGTCGGGTTGGCGGGGCTGTTGATGATCAGCGCCTTCGTACGCGGCGTCACAGCGCGCTCGAGGGCGTCGAGGTCGGGGAGGTACTCCCGCTCGGAAAGCAGCGGGTAGAAGACGGACCGCGCCCCCATCCAGGGCGGCATCATCCTGTAGTTCGGCCAGCCCGGGTCAGGCAGAAGGACCTCGTCGCCGACGTTCAACACCGCCGCCAGGCTGGCGGCGAGAGCGCCGACCCCGCCCACCGCGCAGGCGATCTGCTCGGGTGCCACGCGATACCTATTGACCCTCTCGAGCTTCTCCACGAGACGCTCCCGGAGACCGATCAGGCCCTGAGTGTGGGTGTAAAACGTGAAGCCGTTGTCGATGGCGTCCTTGCCCGCCTGGGAGATGTGGGCCGGGGTAGGAAAGTTCGGCTGACCGACGTCCAGGCGGATGGTCCCGGGCAGGGTGATCGCGATGTTGGAGATCTCGCGGATGCCCGAATGGAGCATTTCGGCCGGCCCGCCGGCTAGGGGCGGAAAGTGTACCGAGGCCATCGCTGCCATCTTATCCGGGAGGTGTATGCGGGCCCGCCGAGCGGAGGTAGACTTGCCGTCCGGGGGTCCGCCAACCTCGATCACGCTGATGAAAGACGCCCCTCAAAACTTCGTACACCTACATAACCACAGCGAGTTTTCCCTGCTTGACGGGGCCAGCCGGATCCAGAAGATGGTCCGCAAGGCAGCCGCCCTGGGGATGCCGGGTGTGGCTCTCACCGACCACGGCGTCATGTACGGTGCCATTCACTTCTACAAGGAGTGTCGCGAGGCCGGCATCAAGCCGATCCTGGGCTGCGAGCTCTACGTTGCGCCACGTTCGCGGCATCAACGCGAAGGGCGAGCCGACCGCGACCCCAATCACCTGACGGTCATTGCAAAGGACCTCGAAGGCTATCGCAACCTCATGAAGCTGTGCACCATCGGCCAGCTCGAGGGCCTCTACTACAAGCCTCGGGTCGACAAGGAGGTCCTTGCCGAGCATTCGAAGGGCCTCATCGCCCTTTCGGGTTGCCTGGCCGGCGAGGTGGCCAGCAAGGTGACCGCCGGCGACGTCGAGGCCGCGCGGGCAACGGTCGCCACGTTCCGCGACATCTTCACCGCCGACCGCTATTTCCTGGAGGTGCAGCGCCACGGGATCGCCGAGCAGGAACCCGTCAACCAGGCGCTGGCCGGCTTCTCCAGTGAGTTTGGGCTCCGCCTGGCCGCCACCAACGACCTCCACTACGTCGAGCACGTGGACGCCGAGGCCCACGACGTCCTTCTCTGCCTCCAGACGGGAGCCCTCTTCGACGATCCCAAGCGCTGGCGGTTCGAATCGCAGGACTTCTACCTCAAGACCGCGAGCGAGATGGCGGGGCTCTTTCCCGAGTTCCCCGACGCGCTCCAGGCGACGCTCGACATCAGCGACTCCTGCAACGTGACGATCGACCTCGGCAAGACCCTCTTGCCGCCCTTCGAGGTCCCCGCCGGGATGACGCCGGACTCATACCTGCGCCAGAGGGCGCTGGAGGGTCTGACGTGGCGCTATGGCGAGCCGAACAAGGCCCAGCTCGAGCGGGCCGAGATCGAGCTCGGGGTGATCGCGCAGACCGGCTACGCGTCCTATTTCCTGATCGTCTGGGACTTCATGCGTTTCGCCCGCCAGTCCGGGGTCATCACCGGTCCGGGCCGCGGCAGTGCTGTCGGGAGCCTCGTCGCCTTCTGCCTCGGCATCACGAACCTCGATCCGCTCCAACACGGCCTCATCTTCGAGCGCTTTCTGAACGCCGACCGGGTGTCGATGCCGGACATCGACATCGACTTTTCCGTCGAAGGTCGCGAGAAGGTCATCCGCTACGTCACCGAGAAGTACGGCTCGGACCACGTGGCGCAGATCATCACCTTCACGACCATGGCCTCGAAGGCGGCCATCCGCGATGTCGGCCGCGTTCTCGACGTTCGCCTTTCAGAGACCGACCGGCTGTCCAAGCTGGTGCCCGTCTACCAGGGCCGCTCGAAGTCGCTCGACGACGCCCTCAAGGAAGTTTCCGAGCTCCGGGAGGCCTACGAGGCCGATTCCCAGATCAAAAAGCTGATCGACGTCGCCAAGACGCTCGAAGGCGTTTCTCGGAACGTGTCCACCCACGCTGCAGGAATCGTCATCGGCGCCGAGCCGCTCGTCCTCCATGCGCCGCTGCAGTACGGACCGGGCCGGGAGTCGATCATCACCCAGTACGACATGAAGGCCATCGGGGAGATAGGCCTCCTCAAGATGGACTTCCTCGGACTCCAGAACCTCGACATCATCAGCACCTGCGTGCGCCTGCTCAAGGAAACCCAGGGCCTCGAGCTGGACATGGACAAGCTGGCTCTGGACGACCGCAAGGCCTACGAACTCATCGCCGACGCCGACACGCATGGCGTGTTCCAGCTCGATGGCGCCGGCATGCGGCGAATGCTCCTGGACATGAAGCCGCAGAGTTTCGAGGACGTGACCGCCGCAGTGGCCCTCTACCGGCCCGGACCGATGGTCAACATCCCCGCCTACGTGGCGCGCAAGCAGGGCCGCGAGGACATCGATTACATGCACGAGCGGCTGATTCCGATCCTCCGCGAGACCTATGGGGTGATGATCTACCAGGAGCAGGTCATGGAGGCCGCCCGCGCCATCGCCGGGTTCTCGATGAGCGAGGCCGACATCCTTCGGGCCGCGATGGGCAAGAAGGACAAGGCAAAGATGGCCAAGCAGCGCGAGAAGTTCCTCGACGGTGCCGAGCAGCAGGGGATCAGCGCCGAGACCGCCACCAACCTCTTCGATGGGATCGCCCGTTTTGCCGAGTACGGCTTCAACAAGGCTCATTCAGCTGCCTACGCCGTCATCGCCTATCAAACCGCGTATCTCAAGGCCAACCACCCGCTCGAGTATCTGACGGCCCTTCTCATCCACATGCAGGGCAGTGCGGAGCGGGTGGCGACGGCGATCGTCGACTGCCGCAAGCGGGGGATCGAGGTGCTGGCGCCCGACGTCAATGTCTCAAAGGTCAACTTCTCCATCTCGGACGGCGCCATCCGCTTTGGGCTCGCCGCGATCAAGAACGCGGGCGAAAAGGCGGTCGAGGCGGTCGTCAATGAACGCGAGGCGCATGGACCCTTCAAGACACTCGCCGAGCTCTGTAGGCGGGTCAGTGGGTACACCGAAGTGAATAAGCGCGTGCTCGACGCCATGGTCCAGTGCGGCGCCTGCGACACCCTCGGCGAGAGGGCATGGCTCCTCGCCGCCCTCGACCGCGCCTACGGGTCGGCCGAGCGCGAGCGCCGTGATGCCGAGTCGGGCCAGGTCTCGCTCTTCGGCGGCGATGCGATGCCGAGCATGGACGATGAGTTCGGGATCACCATCGACACTCCCATGACGCCGCAGGAGAAGCTTCGGCTTGAGAAAGAGCTCCTCGGTCTCTACCTCTCGGACCATCCACTCCGGCGCCTCACCGCCGAGCTGGCGAGAATCACCGATGCCCAGGCCGTGGAGATCAGCAGCGACATCCAGGGCACCGAGGTACGGGTGGGCGGTCTCGTCAGGGAGGTGCGGCGGGTGGTCACCAAGCGTGGCCAGCTGATGGCTTACGCGACGATCGAAGACCTCACCGGTCCGATCGACGTGATCCTCTTCCCGAAACCCTATGAGCAGTACCGTCATCTCTTTGAGAACGACGCCGTCGTTGTCGTGTACGGGAAGGTGGACGCGCGCTCAGGCAACGTTCGCGCCGGGGGCCCCCCGCGAGGTGATGGGGAAGAGGCCGAGGTCGAGCCAATCGAAAAGGCGTCGATCGTGGCCGACAGGGCATGGGCCTACGACGATCCCGAGTGCGCACCAATCGCACGGCATCAGATCGTGCACATCAGCGTTCCCGACCCCGATGGCGAAAGGTTCGACAACCTGTTCGACGATCTGGCCGAGGTGCTTGCGAGGCACCCGGGCGCCGATGAGGTGATGCTCCACCTGCGGCTGAAGGACCACGAGGTGGTCCTCGCCGCCGACCGATATCATGTCGCTGCCGGAGCGGCACTCGCTGCCGACCTCGACGGGTTCTTCGGAGGTCCCGTCACACGACTCGAGACGATCCGCGCGAAAGCCAACGGGAACGGGAATGGAAATGGACGCAACGGAGGGTACCAGCGGCGCAATGGAGCGGAACCCGCCTGAGGCCGCCGCCAGGGAGGCGAACTCCAGCCGCTACGTAGTCGTAAAGGCGCTCGAGGACGGAGTCACCATCATGGGCCTGACTCGTGGCCGTGACACACGCTCACATCACTCCGAGCGGCTGGACGCCGGCGAGGTCATGATCGCCCAGTTCACCGACCTGACGGCGGCCATCAAGATCCGCGGGAAGGCGGAGATCTACACCGAGGTGGGGCGCGTCGATTCCGACTGAGACGCCCGCGAGTCCCGGGGCTAAGCTCTGAGGCGGTCCCATTCGTTACGCCGGCCTCCGGCAGAGCGTTGAAGGGATACACGAATGAGGATCCTCCGCGTCGCCGGGATGTTGTTCGGACTGGCCGCCGCCCTGGTGGGGGCCTTACCTGCTGTGGCGGACGGGAACGGTCCGACGGTGGATCTCAGCGTGGGCTGGGGCGCGGACAGTTCCGGAGGCGGGACCGCAGCGCCGTCCTCCTGGCTTCCCTTTACGGCCCTCATCAGCATCCCCAGTGGTCGCTCGGAGTGGACGGGCACACTTGTCATCCGGCCAAAGGCGCCGCCGAACGACGCTCCGGGCGGGAGCTTGGGCCGGGGCCTTGGCAGCGGCTTCAACGCCGGCGCGGGAGGCGGGCCCATATATCAGGAGGCCGTGACCGTGCGCCCTGACGCTCCCAAGACTGTCGTTGTATACGGCCAGTACGCGGTCGAAAACGCAGCGGCGTACGAGGCGGTCCTCACGGACTCTCGGGGCGTCGCGATCGCAATTAGCAGCACGGCAACCTTGCGCGCCAACTACGTGACCATCGGCATCCTCTCCGACGCCCCTTCCGCGGACTCGCTGTTCCGGGGGGTCGTCTTCGGCGCTCCACCGCAGTCGCCGCAGGTCAGAGGCCATCACTTCGACAAGGTGGAGAACGTGCCCTCGAACGCCCTCGCCCTGAGCGGGTTCCACGCGATCGTGATCGATGACTTCGACAGCTCGACGCTCAGCCAGGCCCAGGCCCGGGCACTCCAGGATTACGTCGGTTTCGGGGGCTCCCTCATCCTGGCGGGCGGGACCGGCTGGCGGCGCAGCCTGGCGCAGTTGCCGGGCGCCTTTCTCCCCCTGCGACCCGATTCGACAGGCACCGCTTCCCTTGGCGCCGTGATGGAGGTGATAGGCAGAACCTCCGACCTTTGGGTGCCGGTAGCGATGGGAACCCTGGCAACAGGCGCACGGGTCGTCCTCGCTGACGGCACCGGTATACCCCTCGTTGCCGAGAGCTCCTATGGATCCGGCCGCATCGTCGAGCTGACCTATGACCCCGCGCTCGACCCTGTGTTCGGTACCGACGTGGCGACACAGGGCTGGACGCAGGTGATCAACCGCGCCGTTTCCCCGGCGAGGTCAAACAGCGGTTACCCGACCGGCCCGGTACCCGCCCCGATTGGCACCCCCGGGGCGCCTCCCATTTCCGGCGCCACGGGCTACGGCAGCGGGACGGTCGTCGGTGTCGCGGCGCAGTCGTCGCAGCCGACGGCCTATCAGCTCGCGCCGGTGCCGACTTCGCGGTTTGCAGGCGGGTTCGAGCCGCAGGTCTTCGATATGCTCGCCAACTCTCCGGCCTCCGCCCTTCCGCCGCTCGGGTTGCTGGGAGCCATCCTCGTTGGTTACGTGATCCTCGCCGGGCCCGCCAATTACCTCTGGGCCCGGGGGCGGCGCAGGCGCGAGCTGACCTGGGTGACGGTGCCGCTGATAGCGGTCATCTTTACAGGCATCGCCTATGGGGCCGGCATCGCCTACCGCGGGTCGGACTTTCTTGTCAACGAGCTTCAGATCCTGCGTGTCGCACCGAATGGCTCGGTCGACGCAACCTTGCTCGATGTCCTCTTCGCGCCCCGCCGCGGTGACTTCATCGTCCAGGCGCCAGACGGCTCCTACACGACGATCCCAGGGCAGGTCAGCCCAGTCGGCGGCGCGACACCCGACCACGTGAACCCGGGCCGCCATCCCACGCTGGCTCTCAACGACCTCCACGTCTGGGGGCAGCGGAACTTCAAAATTGAGGTTCCCCTCCGCTCAGCCATGAGCCTCGAGACCCACCTCGGCATCTCCGAGCTCCGCGTGAAAGGCAGCATCACGAACCGGGGCATCCAACCCATCCGCGACCTCGCCCTGCTCACGGTCAGCGGCGAATGGGCGGCGCTGGCGGGGAGTCTGGCGCCGGGAGCGACGGTCGTCGTTGACAGTCCGCTGGGCCGGATCCCGGAGTATTCCAACGACACGCCGGCCGGGTGCAGGACGAACGTGTGCGTGGCGCCGCCCTGTGCCGGCGTCTCCCAGCCCGCCTGCCGGGGAACGGTGGCGACGCCGGCGGGCACTTCCGCCGGCGGGGGCAGCCCCTTGAATGACGCCGCGCGAAAGACCCTCGCCGAGGTCGCCGCCGGTGCCTCGGTCATGAGCCGATCCGACATCCAGGCGGTCGTCGGTACCGTCGACCCGATGCCGGGGATCACAATCGGCGATCGCTCGCCAAATCGGCGTAGCGTCGCGGCCGTGGCCGAGGCCGTGCGGTTGGAAACAATCGACGTTCTTCCGGGCGGCTGGGCGGGCGCTCGCCTCGTCACCAACCTATCCAACGGAAGCGCCGGCACGAGTCTGAGCGTGTGGGACTTCGATCTCCCGGCCCGGGTCGCCGGTTCACTCGTGCTCCAGTACGGAACGCCCGGGTTGGGGGGCACCATCAAAGGGGGACCGGTCGTGTCTCCCCCGACCGAGGTCGAGGTGTACGACTGGTCCGCCCGGAATTGGTCCCGCCTGACCTACGACGTCCGCTGCCCGGGTGCCTCCACCTTCTGCGCGACCCTCTCGACTGGACAGAGTGCCAATGGGCTGGTTCGGATCCGCACGAAGAACGGCGCGTTCTACAACTTCCAGATGCAGTTGCTGAGCGCCGGCGGAGCCCGCTCGTGATCGCTGTTGAGAGCCTCCAGAAGCGGTTCGGGAGCCACCCCGCCCTGGAGGAGATCACCTTCACCGTGCCGAAGGGCGAGATCTTCGGCTTCGTCGGTCCAAATGGGGCGGGCAAGACAACGACCATCCGCATCCTCGCCACCCTCAGCGAGGCGGACGCGGGAGAGGCGACGATAGGAGGTATTCCGGTCAGCGAGGACCCGGGTGCGGTCCGCGGCCTGATCGGGTACATGCCCGATTTCTTCGGGGTCTACGACCGCCTGACCTCGATTGAATACCTCGAGTTCTATGCGGCCTGCCACGGGGTGGCGCGGGCCAGGCGCAACCGGGTGGGCCTCGAGCTGCTGGAGCTGGTTGACCTCGGCGACAGGCGCGACGCACAGGTCGACACCCTTAGCCGGGGCATGAAACAGAGATTGGGCCTTGCCCGTGCTCTCGTGCACGACCCGACCGTGCTTCTCCTCGACGAGCCGGCGTCCGGTCTTGACCCCAGGGCGCGGGTCGAGATGAAGGAACTGATCCGCGAATTACGGCGGATGGGAAAGACGATCCTCATCTCGAGCCACATCCTTCCCGAGCTCGAGGAGCTCTGCACCTGGGTCGGGTTCATCGATGGGGGCCGGATGGCTGCCGCCGGCTCGATGGCCGCGGTGCGGGACCGGGTTGCCGGCGGACGCCGACTCCGTATCGAACTCCGTGACCCCACCGACGCCGACTTCGACCGTGCCGAGGCTGCGCTGCGCGGGCAGCCGGGCGTCATCGACGTCGTCCAACTCCCGGACCATCTCATCGTTTCGGTAGCAGAGGACCTGGACGACGATGACCTCCTCGCCGTCCTCGTCGGGGAGCGGTTTCGAGTGCGGTCGTTCTCCCAGGTTGCCGGCGACCTCTCCGAGGCCTTCATGCGGCTGACGAAGGACGGGATTTCGTAAATGTCGCTGTGGACCCGGATCTCGGAAGGTCTCGAGAACCCGATCATCGTCAAAGAGGGTGTTTCGCGGATGCGCACCTGGCGCGCCCCCGTCGTCGCCACTCTCTATCTGGGTCTGGTCGGGGCGGTCGGCTTCGCCTTCCTCGAGATCGCCGCGTCAACCAACGCCGCAGCCGCGATCGTCGGCAGCAACAGTTTCGCGGCGATGGCCTTCTTCCAACTCGGCCTGGTCAGCCTCTTCGCCCCCGCCCTGGCGGCGGGCGCCATCAGTGGCGAGCGGGAGCGGCAAACGTTTGACGTGCTCCTCGTCAGCCGCGTCAGCGCCTTCGGGATCGTATGGGGCAAGCTCGTCGCCTCCCTCGCCTACATGCTCCTCCTGATCCTCACGGCACTGCCGCTCTTCGCGGCGGTCTTCCTGTTCGGCGGGATCGACTTCGAGCAGTTCATCCTGGCCCAGGTGATAACGATCAGCACGGCGGTCTGCCTGGGTGCGATCGCCCTTTTTTTCAGCGCCCTCTTCAAGCGAAGCCTGCCGGCGACGGTCGCCAGCTATGCCGCCGGGTTCGCCCTCATGATCGGAACGGCCGTTCTGAGCGCCATCGTCAACCTTGGCCAGGCCTTCGCAGCACGCGCCGACGTGAGTCCGCAGCCCGTGGCGGCCGAGTGGTACACGAATCCATTCTTTGCCCTCTACTCGGTGCTGTTCAGCACCGCGGGTTCGAGGGTGTCGGTGCGAGGGTGGATTCAGCTCCTGCTCTACGGACCTCCGGCGAGTGGCAGTCTTCCAACGGGAGGCCCGGTCGTCGAACCGTGGCACATCACGGTTGCCGTCGAGATGCTGATCGCCGTGGCGTGCACCATCGCAGCCGTCCAGCTGGTTCGCGGCCGCCGCGCCTTCCGCCCCCGCCGCCCTCTCCCTGAGAGCCGCGCGGCGGAGGTTGCCTGATGGAACAGCTCGACAAGTTCATCGACAGGGCGCGAGCGGCGCTGGCCGGCAGCCGGGGGATCGCGTGGCTGGCTCGAGGTGTTGCCGTCACCGCGATCCTCGCCCTTCTTCTCGAGTTGATGGTCCGCAGCTATCCCATCGATCCGCTCTGGCTCCCTCTGGCAGGTTGCGTTGTGCTGGGTGTTTTCGTCGGCGTGGGCGGGTGGCTCCGGGCTTTCCCATCTCGAGGCGAGGTGGCGCGGCTTGCCGACCACCGGCTCGGGGGCCGCGAGCGCCTTTCGACCGCTCTCGAGTTCAGTGCGGCGGGGGGAGCCATGGTCTGGCGCCAGCGGACCGACGCCGGCCGCTTCGCCGCCACCGCCGACCCTGCGCTGGTCGCCGAGGAGGGCTGGCCGTGGAGGTCGGCCGCCGCCGCGGTCTTCGCAGGCGCGTTCGCGCTCCTGCTCCTAAACCTCCCCAACCCGGCCCTTACGGAGTTGCGCCAGCACCGTGCCACGGTCGCGGCCCAGGCGAGGGCTTCCGACGCCATCGAAAAGCTCATCACCCAGGCTCAGGGGGTCCATCCCGGCGAGGATCCCGCCGGCCGGCAGGCCCTCGTCCAGGAGTTGAAGAAAGCGCGGGACTCCGTAAAGAACGCCCAGTCGCCGGAGCAGGCCGTGGCCGCGCTGAGCCAGGCCCAGTCCAACATCCGCTCGCTCCAGGAGCCGAACCGTGACGCCCGCAACACCGCCAACGCCGCGGCAGGACAGCAACTGGCTTCCAATCAGGAGACGAGGCCGGCAGGCCAGGCGTTGCAGTCCGGAGACAATCGGGCGGCCGCGGGCGAGGTCGGCAAGCTCGCATCCAACCTCAGCAACCTGACACCGGCCGAGCAGAAGGCAGCCGCCGATGCGCTCGCCAAGGCCGCCGCCGCAGCCGGTGACAACCCCAACCTTCAGCGCAACCTTCAGCAGGCCGCGGACGGCCTCAAGAAGGGGGAGACCGCGGCGGCTTCGCAGGCGCTCAACCAGGCTGCCTCCGGGCTCCAGCAACAGGCCGGTGCCGATGAATTCTCCGGCGATGCCGCCCAGGCCGTCAATGGACTCCAATCAGTCAAGGGTGACCTCGCCCAGCAGGCTCAACAGGGTCAGGGTCAGGGGCAGGGTCAGGGTCAGGGTCAGGGTCAGGGTCAGGGTCAGGGCCAGGGCCAGGGCCAGGGCCAGGGCCAGGGCCAGGGCCAGGGTGGCGCCGGTCAGGGCACGGGGTCAGGCAGCGGGAGCACTGCCGCGGGCAATCCGAAGGAGAAGGTTTACGTCCCCGGCCAGGCCGGCGCCACCGGGACCGGGCAGAGCCAGGGCAACCCCGGCAGCGGCAGCGACTCGAACCTCGTTCCCTACGACTCCATCGTCGCCGAGTACGCTGCGGCGGCACAGAACCAGGTGGATCGCGAGCTGATCCCCCAGCAGGAGCGCGACCTCGTCCACGACTACTTCGCGGAGCTCCAGAACAAGTAAGTGGCAATTCGAAGGACTGAGGAGATGACGCCGGAGCGATTCTCCGAGATCACCCTCACGATCGAAAAGGAGCTCGGCCGGTTCATGGTGGGTCAGACCGACCTCATCCGACTCGTCCTCATCGCCCTCATCGGAGGCGGGCACGTTCTTCTCGAGGGCGTCCCCGGGCTCGGTAAGACGGTGCTCGTGCGCTCGCTGGCTTCGGTGCTCGCACTCGACTTCGCTCGCGTCCAGTTCACCCCGGACCTAATGCCGGCCGACGTCACGGGGACGCACATCGTCACCGAGGACGACGAGGGCCGCCGCCGCTTCGAGTTTCAGCCGGGTCCGCTCTTCACGAACCTCCTCCTTGCCGACGAGATCAACCGGGCCACACCGAAGACGCAGAGCGCGCTGCTGGAGGCGATGGCCGAGCGTCAGGTCACCGTTGGCGATCGCACCCGGCCGCTCCCCGAGCCGTTCTTCGTTCTCGCGACCCAAAACCCGATCGAGCTCGAGGGCACCTACCCCTTGCCGGAGGCCCAGCTCGACCGCTTTTTCTTCAAGGTCATAGTCCCGTTTCCGGATGCCGATGACCTCGTCGAAATTGCAAAGCGCACAACGGGCTCGACATCCGTCCACCTCGAGCGCGTCGCGACCCGCGAGGACCTGACGGCGATGTCCGAGCTGGCCCGCGAAGTGCCGATCGCCTCCCACGTGCTGGATCGCGCCGTGCAGTTGATCCTTGCCACCCACCCCGAGAAGCCGGGCTCCACAGAGGAGGTCAAGCGCTATGTGCGCTGGGGTTCGAGCCCCCGCGGCCTGCAGTCGATGGTCCTTGCCGGTCGCATCCGCGCGCTGCTGGACGGCCGCTTCAACGTCGCCATCGAGGACCTCCACGCAGTCGCGCCGGCTACGCTGCGCCACCGCATCTTCCTCAATTTCGAGGCCGACGCCGCCGGGGTAGAGCCCGACGCGATAGTGGCGTCGGTGGTGGCGACTCCGGTCGGCGGCAGGGGTGCTCAGCCCAGCTGAGCTGAACCTGCTGAGCCGGCTCGACCTCGCCTACCGGAGGCCGGTCAGCGGGCTCTATGCGGGTGAGCGAAGGTCTCCACGGGCGGCCCGGTCACCGGAGTTCGCAGACTTCCGGCCCTACGTCTCGGGCGACGACTTCCGGCAGATCGACTGGCGCGCCTTCGCGCGCATGGAGAAGCTGGTGCTCCGCCTCTACGTCGCGGAGGAGGAGTCGTCGCTGAACATCGTCATGGACACCAGCGCTTCAATGGCGCTGGGCACGCCACCCAAGTGGGAGGCAGCCCGGAGGCTGGCCGCGGCGCTCGCGTTCCTGGGCCTGGCAGGGATGGACAGAGTTGCCATCGGCGTTCTCGGCAGCCGCACGAAACGCACCCAGCACCTGCGGGGAAAGGATGGGGTCGCCCGTCTCTGGGCCTTCCTCGAGGGTCTCGAGCCCGGGGGCACGAGCCGTCCGAGTCAGCTCACCGAGCTTGATTGGCCGCGACCGGGGATGACCGTCGTGATCTCGGACTTCCTGACCGAGGGCGGCTGGGCCGCGCCGGTGGCCGGCCTTCGCCGGCGACGACAGGAACCACTCCTGTGGCAGATCCTCGCCCCCGACGAGGAAACGCCCTCTTACAGCGGGGACTTCAAGCTCGTCGATGCCGAATCCGGCGACGCTCGCGAAGTCACGGTCACGCCGGCCCTCGTGGCCGAGTACCTGACCGCGCTGGCCGAGCATCGGAGCACGGTCCGCCGCGCCGCCGAGGGAGCGGGAGGCAGGTTCATCAACAGCCTCAGCGTGGAACCGCTCGAAGCCCAGATGGTCACCGGGATGGCCGCCGGGGTGGTTCGGAGATGAGTCTTCTCGCGCCCCTCGGGGCCTTTGCGCTGCTTGCCATCCCGGCCGTCGCGCTCCTCTACTTCCTGAAGGTGAGACGGCCCGAGTTGCGCGTCTCGACCCTCCAGTTCTGGCGTCCCTTCGTCGCCGATCGCCGGGCCAATGCACCCTGGCAGAAGCTGCGCGGAAGCATCCTCCTGGCACTGCAGCTGCTGGCCGCGGGCGCGATTGCCCTGGCGTTGATGCGGCCGGGTGTGACCGGAGCCGCGGGGGTCAGCTCGACGACGGTCGTCATGCTCGACGGCTCCGCCAGCATGCAGTCGTCAGACCAGGCGCCGACCCGCTTCGAGGCTGCCGTGGCGGAGGCGCGCCATCGCGCGGGCCAGTTGCGGTCGGGCCAGCAGATGGCCGTCATTCTCCTGGGCACGCATGCCGAACTGCTGGGGCCGCCGAGCGGTGACTCGGCAGTCCTCAACGCGGCGCTCAACAGGGCCCACCCGACGGGCGGGGAGGTCGACCTCGGCGAGGGTATCTCCCTGGCGAACGCCGTGCTTGCGGGACGTAGCGACGGGATCATCGACCTCATCGGCGACGGCCACGCCCGAGCTCCCTCCAACCCGCCCCAGCTGGCCGGCCCGCTGGAATTCATCAGGGTGGGTTCCACCGGCGAGAACGCGGGCATCGAGGCGATCACCCGGGTTCGCGCCAACACGGTCTTCGTACGCGTCGCCAACTACGGGCGTTCCGATCGTGACCTGCGCGTGCAGTTCCTCGCCGACGGCAGGCTCGTCGACGTCCTTCCGCTCCACGTCGGCGCGAACGCCTCCTCGGACCTGACCTGGGCGAACCTTCCGGCCACGACCCAGGTGCTGCAGACCCGCCTGACACCGGGCGACGCGTTCAACGTCGACGACTCCGCGTGGCTGGTTACCGCGGCGCCCTCCGTTCACAAGGTGTTGCTGGTGACCGCCGAGAACGGGTTCCTCAGCCGGGCGCTCGGTTTGCGACCCGGCGTCCAGGTGACCGTCCAGAAACCGGCCGACTACAAGCCCGGCCAGGTCTTCGATCTTTACGTGTTCGACGGATTCGTGCCTGCCGGCAGGCTGCCGGAGCCGGCGCTCTATCTGGCTCCGCCCGCCGGCCAGGGCCCCGTCGTGGCCGGCAGCCTGGTCGCCCCCGGGGCGGTACTCCCAGCCGATCAGCGCGACCCGATCCTCCAGGACGTCGTTCTGAAGGACGTCCACGTTCAGGTAGCGGCAAAGGTCGCGGTGCCTGCCGGCTGGCGGGTTGTCATGGCGGGCACCGACCAGCCGCTGCTCCTCGTCCACCAGGGCGAGCCGCGCATCGCGGAGTTCACGTTCGACGTCCACCAATCGGATCTACCCCTCCGGGCGGCATTCCCGATCCTGATCCAGAACCTGCTCGGCTACCTCCTGCCGGGCGGCTTCGAGAACCGTGCCTTCCCCCCGGAGCGACCCGTCACCCTGGCAACCGAGGCCGGCGCCAATGCTCTCGACGTGACCACGCCCGACGGCCGCACGGTCCGGCTGGCGCCCCCCTTTCCCTCAGCTCCGTTCACCGACACATCGAGGCCGGGTGTCTACACCGTGAGGCAACAACTTGCGGCGGGTACCCGGACCAGCTATTTCGTCGTCAACTTCGCCGATCCCGAACTTTCGCGGATCGCGCCCGGCCCGGCCCCGCTGGTGCAGGAATCCGCCCGCTCGGCGGGTCCGATCCCACATGGCACCCTCGAGCTCTGGCCCTGGCTGGCGATCGGCGCCCTAGTCCTGCTGACCGGCGAATGGTTCGTCTTCCATCGGGGTCCCGGATAGTGCTCGGTTTCTCGGTCCTTCGCCCGGAGTTCCTCGCCTTCCTGCTCCTACTGCCGGCGATATGGCTGGTGTGGAGAGCCTGGCCTTCCTCGCTCGCCGTCCGCCGAAGCCGCCTAGCGCTGGGCCTCCGGATTCTCCTCGTTCTGATGCTGGTGCTGGCCATCGCCGGCGTCCGCCTGACCATCCAACCCCAGCAGCGGTCCGTCGTCGCGGTCGTGGACCTCAGTGCCAGCACGCGGGCGGGCATCGACGCGGAGGCGCAGGCCGTCCGCACGCTTTCACGAACCAAGGGTCCAGACGACCTTTTCGGCATCGTCACCTTCGGCCACCAGGCGGCCGTCGAGCTGCCGCCGGCGCGTAACCCGTTCTTCGAGGTGTTCGAGACGCAGCCGGACGGTTCGTACACCGACATCGGCGGCGCCCTCCGCCTCGCCGCGGGTATCTCGCCCGATGGCTACGCCCGCCAGCTGGTGCTGATAAGCGACGGCCGGCAAAACCTCGGCGACGCCGCGGCTACGATCGCCAGCCTTCGCGCGGAAGGCGTCCGGGTCGACGTCTACCCGGTCGGAGTGCCGGCCGCTTCGGAGGTGATGATTCTCAGCGTTGACGCGCCTTCGGAACTTCATGCGGGTCAGCATGCCTCGGTCACGGTTCGCCTCCGCTCCACCGGAACCGCTACCGCCAGCCTCGTGCTGCAGGTCGATGGCGTCGAGGTCGCGCGCGCGCCGCTCGACATTCCTGCGGGCGTGTCGAGCCTGCCGTTCGACCTCCCGAACTTAGAACCCGGGCTGCACCGCGTCCGCGCCGAACTCGTTGACGTAACCAACGACACAAGCAAGGAGAACAATGTCGGCGAGGCGGCGATCAGAGTTCTCGGCCAGCCCACAGTGCTTGTGCTGGAGGGCTCCGCCGGTGACGGAGACAACGTGGTCGGAGCCCTCCAGGCCTCAGGGATGAAGACCGATCGGAAGTTGGCCTCGCAGGCGCCCGTGGACACCTCGGTCCTGGGCCGCTACCAGGCAATCGTGACCGTCAATACGCCGGCGGACGAGTTTCCAGCGGGTGCGCTCGACGCCATCGATGCGGTCGTCAAAAACCTCGGCCTCGGCCTCGTCAGCGTGGGGGGCCCCAACTCATACGGCCCCGGCGGCTGGAAGGATACGGGCCTGGAGCGGGCGCTCCCGGTCCGGATGGATCTGCCCCCGCGCAAGGACAAGCCCAAGGTGGCCGTCGTCCTGGTGATCGAGAGCATGGAGAACCCGAGCCTCGATGCCCTCACGATCAGCGCCGCCGAGAATGTCATCGACAAGCTGACGCCCGAGGACATGGTCGCGGTCTCGGATAACCGCCAGGGCGGCGGCAATGGCTCATTCGTCGTCCCGATGCAGGCGGTGACGAACCTCAAGGCGCTCCACAGCGCCCTCGAGTCTATGCAGCCGAACGACGGCCCCTATCTCTCGAGCCTGCAGGCGGCCGGCACGGCGCTGGCGGCGACCGACGCACCGTTGAAGCACATCGTCCTGCTCGGCGACGGCGACGAGGTGAGCTCTGGCGGTCGCACGGCCTATCAGACCACGCTCGAAGGGCTGAAGGCCAAGGGGATTACGACGTCGGTCATCGGCGTCAACACGCACGGCAGCGTGGAGTTCATGGCTTCGATGCGGGACCTCTCGAGGTGGGGTGGAGGCCGCTTCTACCAGTCGGACACCGCCGCGGATGTTCCGCAACTGCTGCTCAAGGAGAGCCTGGTGTCTCTGAGGCCCTGGTACGAACAGGCGAATTTCTTTCCCAAGGTCACCTCCGCCGGGGACCTCCTCTCGGGGATCCCGCTCGACGCCTTTCCGTCGCTCGACGGGTATGTCGTGACGACCATCAAACCCAACGCCGAGCAATATTTCGGGAGTCCGAAGGACGACCCCGTCCTCGCTGCCTGGCAGTACGGCCTTGGCCGCTCCGTCGCCTGGACCAGCGACGCCAAGGGTCAGTGGACGACCGGCTTCCTGAAGAACTCGGTGTCCGGGAAGCTCTTCGCCCGAATGGTGGCATGGACCCTGCCTTCCGAATCCGGCCAGACGCTTCAGGCCGAGGGGCGGGTGACAGGAGACAGCCTGGAGCTGACTGTCAACGGACCGGCGGGAGAGAGCGGGAGCATCCGGGTCGGCATCGTCCAGCCCGATCTCAAGAGCTCGACGGGCGACCTCCCCGCCATCGCGCCGGGCCGTTGGCAGGGGCGCGTGCCGGTTTCGGCGGTGGGCACCTACCTCGTCCACGTCGTCCTCAGCCGTGGCGGAGGCGTCCTCGCCAGGTCGGACCTCGGCGTCGTGGTGCCCTATTCCCCAGAGTATCTCGCCACCGGCCGCGACGATGCCTCGCTGACCGAGTTCGCCCGTCTTGGCGGCAAGCTGCTTGTCCAACCGCAAGAGGCCTGGCGGCTGCCCGCTTTGCCGGTACCGGTGAGTTCCGAGATTTTCTGGATCCTTCTGATCGTCGTCGCCGTGCTCTGGCCGATCGATGTCGCCATCCGCCGCCTGACGCTCGGACCCCGAGAGGTCCTCGCAATGGCCAATTCGCTGGTTCGCCTCCGTTCGCCGAAGGGGATCATCGAGGTCGAGCCGCCGCCGGAACTCGCCCGCCTGCGCCGCCGCGTATCCGGTTATCGGAAGCGCGGACCGAGGGTGGCGCCGCAACCCGTTGTAGCCTCAGCTCAGCGAACCTCTGGCGCGATGCCGGACTCGGCCCCAGAGGATTCAGAAGCGGAAGCCCTTTCCGCGAAGTTGTTGGAAGCAAGAAGGAGGCGGCGTGGATCGAGCGAGTGACTTTGAGCTGCCGGCTTCGGACGGCACCTCCTGGCGGCTTTCGGAGCACCTCACGCAGGGCCCGGTCGTGCTCATTTTCTACCGTGGCGACTGGTGACCCTACTGCAACGGGCAGTTGGCCTCGTACGCGCGGATGTGGGATCGCTTCGAATCTGAGGGCGCCCGGATGGCGGCGATCGTCGTGGACCCGGTCGAGAACAATCAGCTAATGGTCGCCAAGCTGCTCCTTCCGTTTCCAATCCTGAGTGACGCCGAATCGCGCGTCATCACCGAATGGGGACTGTTGAACGAGCGGGAGGGAAACATCGCCAAGCCGGCCATCTTCGGAATCCGCCGCGATGGATCAATAGGCTATTCGTACGTCGGAACCGACTTCGCCGACCGCCCATCCGACGAGGAGCTCTTCGCCGGTCTCAGGGAGGTGACCTGAGTGGCCCGCGGTGACCCGGCACTTCCGCTCGAGAACCTGGTTCCCTACATGCGGGGCGCCCGCTTCGCAGTCCTGGCCATGCGGTTGCGCCATGGTGAGCACGATCTGGACCTGGTCGACGACG
>JAYUBK010000146.1:0-1707 GCA_043740835.1 Chloroflexota bacterium | reverse complement strand
TCGTCCCCAACGCGCGGGTTCCGCAGCACCACCATCACAACGAGCAGGCCGGATTCATCGTCCAGGGCAGCCTTGTCTTCACCGTCGGCGACGAGGTCAGGGAACTTCACGCCGGGGATACCTATGTGATCCCGGGGAATTTGCCGCACAGCGCCGTAACGGGTCCGGACGGATGCGTTGTGATCGACACCTTCAGCCCTCCGCGCAGCGACTGGGAGGCTCTCGAAAGACTTGAGCCAGGGCCGGGGGAGTGGCCCGCCTCCCAAAGAACGAAATAACCCGGAATAACCATTGACGCGGGCACCCGCGACCTGTTTACTACCGTCCAGTCTTCGTAAATCCGGGGGGAGTTGGAATTGCAAACGGAAACAGAACTTGGGCATGCGCTCAAATCGTCGCTGCGCCAGGTCGAGCGTCGTAACCCGAAGGAGCGCGCCATGCGCGAAGCGCTCGCCAAGCACCTGGCCGTCCACCCCCACGATTTGCACTCCCTCAGCCCGGAAACCGCCGCCGCGGCCCTCGCCAGCATTCTCCTCCTTGAGGATCGTGTCGACCACCTCCAGGAGACGGCCGCCATCGATGAACTCACCGGCGTCTGGCGCCGAGGCCATGGGATAGACACGCTGAACCGTGAGGTGAGGCGCGCTTTCCGGATGCCCGAACCTTGCCTGACGCTGGCCTTCGTCGACTGCGACGGCCTCAAGTGGGTCAATGACCACGACGGGCACGCCGACGGCGACGACATGCTTGTGTGCCTCACCCAGTGCATCACCAGCCGGCTGCGCTCGCATGACACCGTATTCCGCTATGGCGGCGACGAGTTCGTGAGCATCCTCCCGGGTGCCAACCTCGCTCACGTCACGGCAGTCTTCGATCACATCCAGACGAGCTTTGGAATGTCGAAGGCCGGCCGCCGCTTCAGCGTCGGCATCGCCGAGCTACGAGAGAACGACACCGCCGAGACACTCATGGCCCGCGCCGATGGATCTCTTTACGTCGATAGAGCGCGCCGGCGGGCCTCTGGCGAGAATCTCCACCGGATTTAGCTGCCGCCGACGCGAGGCACCCTCCGGCTCAGGTTCGGCGAGTCGAGGCAGAACCTCCAGGGCCTTTTTTTCCAGTCGCCCGCGTATTCGACACCGATGCGCGGGGCGCTGAGGATCTCGCGGGGCCGGAAGCCGTCATCGACCACGTACAGCTCAGGCGGCGCCAGGATCTGTCCGTCGAGGCTCCGGTCGATCCCCAGGGCCCTGCAGACGAGCGCAGGACCGTTGGTGCGCCCGACGCCCGGCGCCGGGTCGAGAGCGCGGACGAGGATGGCGTGCGGCATGCCCTCCGCGCCGGTGACGAAGTTGAGGCAATGGTGCATGCCGTAGACGAAGTAGACGTAGGCGCGTCCCGGCGGGCCGAACATGGTCTCGGTGCGCCTTGTCCGCCGGCCACCGGCGGAGTGCGCCGCCTGGTCCTCCGGCCCCAGGTATGCCTCGACCTCGACGAGGCGCCCGCTGAGGGTGCGTCCACCCACCTCGCGGACGAGGACCTTGCCGAGAAGGTCCCGAGCTACGTCGAGGGTGTCTCCGGCGAAGAAGCTCGGGGGGAGGACGTCTGGTCTGGTCGTGGTTGGGATTTCTCGATCTTAGAAGCGCTCTCAATGCGGTTGCGCCGCTTGTCGCTGTAGAGGTGCGAGTCGGCGACTTCGAAGAGGCG
>JAYUBK010000145.1:0-17690 GCA_043740835.1 Chloroflexota bacterium | reverse complement strand
AGGCCGGCAGGAACAGGTCCTCGAGCCGCGGGATCGCCAGCGCGACAGCCAGTACCAGCAGTCCCAGGACGGCGAACAGAAGCCGAGTCGAGAGGACGTTGCGGAGGAAGCGCCCGACCTGTTCCGGCTGCCGGGCGGCCTCGCGAGTGTAAAGCGTATTGAACCCGAGGTCGATGAGCACCGAGACGAGGGCCACGTAGGTGACGACTGTCTGGAAGCGTCCGAAACCGGCGTCATTCAGATGCCGCGCCGTGGCGATGACCGTCACCAGCGCCAGCAGCCGGGAGGTGATTCGCCCGGTCAGCAGGAGAGCCGTGTTGCGCAGCGCGCGCGAGCCCAGAGAACGCGGCTGAGGCTCGGCCAGATCTCCCACTACAGAGGGATTATCGAGTGGCGTCCCGGAATGGTTCCGACGATTCACTGACGGAAGGTCGGACGAACACCTCCGACGGATCCACCAGACGCTCGAGCCGGGTTCCCGGGAAGTGGACCCGTAGGCCCGGCTTGCCGGGTGCGCCAAGGCTCCAACCTGCCGAATAAAGGCGTTTCGCCTCGGCGAAGTCGGACGCCTGGCCGAGCTGGCGCCCGTCGGTGAAGGCGACGGTCTGCCGACGGGCTCCCGGGAAACCCAGCTTCACCTCCCCGCCGGTCTTGAGGTTGAAGTCGAAATCGTCGAAGGAACCCTCGTCGGTGGTTTCGATCAGCTCCGTCAGGGTCGGGAAGGTCCCCTCCTTCATCGAAGCCTTTAGGTCGCGGCGGGCCAGCATGCCGGCCTGGCGTTCGCGGCGACGTAGCTCCGTATAGAGGAGGTCGCGGTCTCCTCGCAGGGCGGCGATCTCCTTTTCCAGCGGTCGCATCCCTTCCTTGAGTTCCTCGATACGCTGATTGATCTCCTCCGCCGTGAGGGCGGCCAGCTCGTCAGACATTCGGAAATCATCATGGGCTGCGAGTGCCCACGCACGCCGGGAGAGGACGTCCGATCGTTTATCAACGGGCTCGTTGGTTAATTGCGTAAACTGCGCAGCGTGGACAAGCGCAAGGAGGCCGTCCTTCAGCTGCTGAAGGCGACCGGGCAAGCGACCCTCGCGGACGTTGCCGTGCACCTCGAGGTCTCAAAGCAGGGCGCCATCCGGCACCTCGAAGCTCTCGAGGAGGCGGGCCTCGTGGTCCGCTCCAACGAGGGGCACTCACGCCGCGGTCGGCCCGAACACCTCTACCGGTTGACGGCAGCCGCCGCCGACCACTTCCCCCATGCCCACCGCGAGCTCGCGACCGAGCTGGTCCAGTTCATGGCCGCCGACCAGGTCGAGCGCTTCTTCGCCGAACGGGCCGCCCGGACCGAGGCCGAGATGACCTCCGAACTCGCCGGCCTCGACCTCGCGGCGAAGGTTCACCGGCTCGCCGAGATGGCGACCGCCAATGGCCACATGTCGGAGGTCGTCGAGAGCGTGGACGGCACCTTCGAGATTCGGCACTGCAACTGTCCGATCGCGGACCTTGCCGCAGCCACGGGTCACCCCTGCCGACACGAGCAGTCGATGTACGGTCGCCTGCTGGGAGTCGAGATCAACCGAACAAGCTGGGCCCCCGCGGACCCCACCTGTACCTACGTCATCAAGAGCAAATAACCGCACATAACGGAAGAGAGGCTGCACAAAACCATATGGCTGATTTCGAAATCAAGAACCTGCGCGTCAACGTCGAGAACCGGGAGATCCTGAAGGGGATTTCGCTGGGGATCTCCAAGGGTGAAGTGCACGCTGTCATGGGGCCCAACGGCTCCGGCAAGTCGACCCTTTCCCATACCCTGATGGGCCACCCCGGCTACCAGGTCGAGAGCGGCGAGGTGATGTTCAAGGGCCAGAACATCCTCGAGCTGACCCCCGACGCGCGCAGCCGGCTGGGACTCTTCCTGGCCCTTCAATACCCGGTTGTCGTTCCCGGAATCACCATGAACAACTTCCTGCGCACGGCGCTCAACGCGCACCGCGGCTATGACGGCAAGGACAAGTCCAAGGCGGTGACTCCAAAGCAGTTCCGCGAACTCATCGGCGAGCATCTCGAGATCCTCAAGATCGACAAGTCCTTCCTCTCGCGCTACATCAACGAGGGATTCTCTGGTGGCGAGAAAAAGCGGGTCGAGATCCTCCAGATGGCCGTTCTGCGGCCCGAGATCGCGGTCCTCGACGAGACGGACTCCGGCCTCGACATCGACTCGATCAAGTACGTCAGCGAGGCGATCAACCGGCTGCGCGGGCCCGACCTCGGGATCCTGATCATCACTCACTACACGCGGATCCTGGAATTCATAAAGCCCGACTTCGTGCACGTCCTCGTCAATGGCAACTTCGTCAAGAACGGCGGGCCCGAGATTGCCGCCGAACTCGAAAAGTCCGGCTATGCGGAATGGGGCGCCGAGCCCGAGGCAGCAATACCACAGGGGGTGAGGTAGACATGGCAGTCGCACCGAAGATCAACGTCGGGGACGATTACAAGGAGAAGTACGGCTTCTTCGATCCCGAGAAATTCGTATTCAAGGCGAAGCGCGGCCTGACCGAGGAAATCGTCCGCGAGATCTCCTGGATGAAGCAGGAGCCGCAATGGATGACGGACATGCGCGTCCGCTCGCTGGCGATCTTCCGCAAGAAGGCGATGCCGACCTGGGGCGCCGACCTCTCGATCATCGACTTCGACAACATCTTCTACTTCCTGAAGTCGACCGAGAAGCAGCAGACCAAGTGGGAGGACGTCCCCGAGGACATCAAGCGCACGTTCGACAAGCTCGGCATCCCCGAGGCCGAGCGCAAGTTCCTTGCCGGCGTTTCGGCCCAGTACGAGTCCGAAGTCGTCTACCACTCCCTCCACAAGAACCTGACCGAGAAGGGTGTGATCTTCACCGACACCGACACCGCGCTGCGGGAGTACCCGGACCTCTTCAAGGAGTACTTCGGGACGATCATCCCGCCCGCCGACAACAAGTTCGCCGCGCTCAACACGGCGGTCTGGTCCGGCGGCTCGTTCATCTACGTGCCGAAGGGCGTCAGGGTCGAGATCCCACTCCAGGCCTACTTCCGGATCAACGCCGAGAACATGGGCCAGTTCGAGCGGACTCTGATCATCTGCGACGAGGACAGCTTCGTTCACTACATCGAGGGCTGCACGGCCCCGATCTACACCACGGACTCGCTGCATTCGGCCGTTGTCGAGATCATCGTCAAGCGCAACGCTCGCTGTCGCTACACGACGATCCAGAACTGGTCCACGAACGTCTACAACCTCGTCACTAAGCGCGCTGTCGTCTACGGCGACGCCACGATGGAGTGGGTGGATGGAAACCTGGGCAGCCAGATCACGATGAAATACCCGTCCGTCTACCTGATGGAACCGGGCGCCAAGGGCGACGTCCTCTCGGTGGCATTCGCCGGCAAGGGCCAGCACCAGGACGCCGGCGGAAAGATGATCCACGTCGCCCCCAACACCACCTCGACGATCACGTCGAAATCGATCTCCAAGAACGGCGGGCGCACGTCCTACCGCGGACACATCAAGGTCTACCCGGGCGCCAACAACTGCAAATCGTTCGTGAAGTGCGACGCGCTTCTTCTCGACGACGAGTCCCGCTCGGACACCTATCCCTACAACGATGTCGATGCGGAGAACGTGACCCTGGGTCACGAGGCCACGGTCTCGAAGGTATCCGATGAGCAGCTCTTCTATCTGATGAGCCGCGGCATCACCCAGAACGAGGCCGAGACGATGATCGTCAACGGTTTCATCGAGCCGTTCACCAAGGAGCTCCCGCTCGAGTACGCCGTCGAGCTCAACCGCCTGATCCAGCTCGAGATGGAAGGGAGTGTCGGCTAGTGCCCCAGCCCCGAACCTCGAAGGTAGGTCACTAGTTGACCGGTTTCACCCTCGAATCAGTCGAGGAGCTCGCCAGCCTTCACGGCGAGCCCGAATGGCTGCGCAGGCAGCGCCGTGATGCGTTTGGCATCTACGAGAAGCTCGGATTGCCGTCGCGGCAGCTCGAGGAATGGCGCCGCGTCGACTTCAAGGGACTGAAGCTCGACGGCTTCAAGCCGTTTGAGAACGCCAACGGTGCGCCGCCCACAGAACCAATCGAGGGCGCCGCCGGCGTCCTCCGCCAGCGTGGCTCCGAGCCCGGGAAGGTCGAACTCGACCCTGACCTGGCCGCCAAGGGCGTCATCTTCATGCCCCTTTCGCAGGCGGCCCGCGAGCACCCCGAGTTGATCCAGCGCCACCTCTTCAGCCAGGTCCGGCCGGACCGCGACAAGTTTGCCGCCCTGCACGCGGCGCTTTTCAGCGGCGGCACACTTCTTTACGTTCCCGATTGGGTCACGATCGAGAAGCCGCTGGTGGGCCAATTCTGGTCCAGTGGTGGAGGCGCCGCAGTCCTCCCCCACACCCTGATCCTCGCCGGCAAGGGCGCGCGATTCAATTATCTCGACGAATTCCTCTCGCCGACGCTCGATCACGATGCGCTGACGAGCGGGTCGGCGGAATTGTTCCTGGACGAGGGCGCCGACGTCGGCTACGTCTCGCTCCAGAAGTGGGGCCGCCACGCTTACCAGTTCGCCGATCAGCGGGCCCACCTCCGCAAGGACTCGTCGGTCCATATCTTCAACGTCACCCTCGGTGGGCGCTTCGCGAAGATCCGGGTCGAGGCGACCCTTGACGGTCCCGGCGCCAGCGCCGAGCTGAAGGGCGTCTACTTCGGATCCGACGACCAGTTCTTCGACTTCCACACGCTGCAGGACCACATGGTAGGCAACACGACGAGCGACCTCCTCTTCAAGGGTGCGCTGCGCGACACTTCGCACGCCGTCTACGCAGGTCTCATCCACATCGAGAAGGGCGCCGCGCGCTCGGACGCCTACCAGGCCAACCGCAACCTCGTCCTCTCGGACAAGGCCAAGGCGACGAGCATCCCGATGCTTGAGATCGACAACAACGACGTCCGCTGCACGCATGGCGCGACCGTCGGTCCCGTCGACCCGATGCATCTTTTCTACCTGGTCAGTCGCGGGATCCCTGAGGCCACGGCCCAGCGGATGATCGTCCAGGGCTTTTTCGGAGAGGTCATCGACCGCATCCCGTTCGAGCAGGCGCGGCAACTCGTGCTGGAAGAGCTCGAGACCCGGCTTGGCTAGGCATCGTGTGGCAGCCACCGACGAGCTCGCGCTTGACTCGCTGAAGAGGGTCGAGGCCGGGGGCGTGGAACTCTGCCTGGCCCACGCCGAGGACGGCGAGTTCTACTGCATCGGCGACGTCTGCAGCCACGAGGACTTCTCCCTCAGCGAGGGAGAGCTCTGGGGCCTGCAGGTCGAGTGCCCCCAGCATGGGTCGCGCTTCGACCTCAGAGACGGCAAGGTGACCGGCCTCCCCGCGGTGATTCCGGCCAAGACCTACCCGGTGACGGTGGAAGGTGGCGACGTTTACGTCGACGTCTGACCAGACGTCCGGCAAGATGCCCGGCCCGGCGCGGCGCTTCGACCCCGCCGTGGTTCGGCGCGACTTCCCGATCTTCGAGACCGGCATCGCTTACCTGGACTCCGCGAACACGTCCCAACGCCCCGTCCAGGTGCTGGAGGCCATGGACGATTACCACCGCAAGTTCAACTCCAACATCCACCGCGGCGCGTACCACATCTCCGAGGTCGCGACTGAGAAGTACGAGGCGACCCGCGGCATCGTCAAGCGGTTCCTGAATGCGCGCTCCGCCAAGGAGATCGTTTACACGCGCGGAACCACCGAGTCCATCAATCTGGTCGCCCATGGCTGGGGTCGGAAGAACATCAAGGCGGGCGACCTGATCGTCATCACGATCCTCGAGCACCACTCGAACATCGTTCCCTGGCAGATGCTGGCGGCGGAGAAGGGCGCACGCCTGGAATGGGTGGACATCGACGACAGGGGCATCCTCGACCAGGACCACTACCTCCGGCTTCTCGAGGGAGGTCCGAAGCTCGTCGCCTTCGGCCAGATCTCCAACGCGCTGGGGACGATCAACCCTGTCAAGACGATGACCGCGGCGGCGCACCGGGCCGGCGCGGTGGTGCTGATCGACGGAGCCCAGGGCGCCCCCCACCAGGGCATCGACGTGCAGGACGTCGACTGCGATTTGTACGCCTTCAGCTCCCACAAGGTCTGCGGGCCGACCGGCGCCGGAATCCTGTACGGCAAGCGCGACATCCTCGACGCGATGGATCCCTTCATGGGTGGGGGCGACATGATCAAGACCGTCCGCATGGAGGGCACCACCTACGCCGAGGTGCCGTTCAAGTTCGAGGCGGGGACGATGCCGATCGCGCAGGTCATCGGCCTCGGCGCCGCCATCGACTACATCAGCGCCCTGGGCATGGAGAACATCACCGCTCACGAGCGGGACATGACGGAGTACGCGTTCGAAGCGCTGTCCGGAATCGAAGGCGTCACCATCCACGGCCCATCACCGGCAGGTCGCGCCGGGGTCATCTCCTTCGACGTGAAGGGCATCCACCCTCATGACCTGGCCACGATCGTCGACCGCAAGGGCGTCTGCCTGCGCGCCGGCCACCACTGCGCGCAACCGCTCATGACCCGCCTCGACACCACCGCCACGGCTCGGGCATCCTTCTACCTGTACACGGTGAGAGAGGAAATCGATCGGCTGGTCGAGGCGGTTCTTGATGCACAGAGGATCTTTGCGTGACCACCAACAACCGGAACGACGTCGACGACCAGTTCTATCGCGAATACATCCTCGACCACTACAAGAACCCGCGGAACTTCGGCCGTATCGAGAAGCCGACCCTGAGCCACGAGGAGGACAACCCACTCTGCGGCGACGTGATCGGGATCGACCTCCTTGTCAAGGACGGCACGGTGGAGGACGTCAAGTTCCGAGGGCGCGGGTGCGCGATCTCGCAGGCCGCCGCCTCGCTTCTCACCGAGAGGATCAAGGGTATGTCCCTCGACGACGCTCGCAACATCGGGAAGGACGACATCCTCGGCGAGCTGGGCATCGAGATCTCGCCCGCCCGCATCAAGTGCGCCCTGCTCTCGCTGAAAGTGCTCAAGGTCGGTGCCTGGGGCCTCGGCGATTGGCGGGCCATCGACGAGGACGAGTGATCTTCTCCGCCCTCTGGACGATCCTCGTCGTCGGCGCGCTCTTTCATTTCCTTCGCGGGCGCGGGCGCCTTCCCGCGCTGCTGGGAATGGTGCTGTGCGCGATAGTCCTCTCCGGTGACCTCGTCACAGTCCTCGCCAATCCCAGCCGCCGCAACGTTGCCGACTTCACGCTCGGCGCGGCGCTGGCCACGCTGTTCCTTGCCTTTCTCGTGTGGGTCGCGTTCGTGAGAACCCGCCGCACGGCCAGTTCTGATGGAGATGACAGATGACGGAAGATGCTTTCAAGGAAGCGAGGGTCGATGAGGTGAAGCGCCTGATCGAGGACGAGGGCTACGACCTCGTGGACGTTCGCGAGGACTGGGAGTGGCAGAAAGGCCACATCCCGGGCGCCCGCCACGTGGTTTTGGCGTCGATTATCGCGAATCCCCGCGACAACGAGTTCAAGGACAAGACCGTTTTCCAGTGCGCAATCGGCGAGAGGTCGGCGGTCGCGTCCGAGATGGCCATCGCCCTCGGAGTGAAGGACGTCGTCAATTTCCGAGGCGGCTTCAAAGCGTGGGCCGAGGCGGGACACCCAGTGGAGAAGCCATGAGCGAAGTCAAGGAACTCACCGAACCCGACGTAATCGAGAAGCTGCGTGAGTGTTACGACCCGGAGATTCCCGTCAACATCGTGGACCTCGGCCTCATTTACGAGATCCACATCAACCCCGGTAAGGTCGACGTGAAGATGACCCTCACCGCGATCGGGTGCCCCATGGCCGCCGAGGTTGTCGAGGACGTGCGCTCGCACCTCATGGAACTGCCGGGTATCAATGAGGCCGGGGTCGAGATCGTCTACGAGCCGCCCTGGACGCCCGAGCGCATGACCGAGGACGCGCGCTGGGAACTGGGGATGATCTAAGAATTCGCATGGGGGGCAGGCCCCCCCTACGGAACCCCCCACGACGAACGACGGCGCAAACGCCGGTGCGGGGAGGCCGAGTAGACAACTCAGACGCCAAGGGGACCTTGGCTACCAAGCGACGCCTTGGCCTGGACGTCGCACGGGGGGCAGGCGCCCCCTACGGACGGACGGGGCATTCGGCGGTCGAGTGCACGTCATACTCGGGGCGCCGGCGGGGAGTTCGACCGCCGAATGCCCTTATTTGGGCGTTGAGATGGGCAGCCGGTTGTCGTATTTCAGGAACCTTGGCAAGGCGATGGCCAGAGCCAACGCCCCGATTACGCAGGCGATGCCGCCCGACACGACCGAGACGACCGGAGAGAAGATCGTCGCCACGACACCTGATTCGACCCCGCTCAGGGCCGGCCCGCTCGAGTAGCTGATGAGCTCGATCCCGGCCAACCTGCCGCGGAGGCTGTCGGGGATCGTCTGGTTCCAGACGGCCATCCGGAAGACGCCGCTGATCATGTCCGCGGCACCCGCCAACGCCAGGAAGAAGAGGGCCAGGGGCACTGACGGAGCAAGGCCGAAGGCCACGATGGCCAGCCCCCACCCGGAGGCGGCGACGACTATCGCGAGGCCGTGGCGGTGCACCCGGTTCGCCCAACCGCTCGTCGCCGACGCGATCAGCGAGCCGACGGAGGGCGCCGCGTAGAGCAGTCCGAGCACCGATGGACCGCCGAGGCGGTCGGCGAGAGCCGGGAAGAGCGCCATCGGCATCCCGAAGAACATCGCCACCATGTCGACCGTGTAGGTGCCGATCAACTCCTGCCGGCTGAGCGCGTAGCGAATCCCCACTCCAACGCCGCGCAGGCTCGGCCGCTCCGCCCCGTCCGGAGCGGGTATGGACCGGACCCCACCCAGCAGCGCCAGGGAGAGGACGAACGTGAGGACGTCAACCCCGTAGGCCGCCGGGAGGCCGAAAAGTGCGATCAGCACGCCCCCGAGGGCCGGCCCCACGATGATCGCCGTGTTCATCTGGATGGAGCCGAGGGCGCCCGCCGCCACAAGCTCGTCGCGGTCCACGAGGCGCGGCAGCATCGCCTCGACCGACGGGCGCTGGACCGAGGTCACGGCGGCCCGTACCGCACCAACAACGAATAGGAGCACGAGAGCTGCGGTGGGCCGGGACGCGTTCAGGAAGATCGCATTGAGCAGGAGCATCGCCGCAGTGACGAGCATCAGCGACTGGGTTACGAGAACAACAAGCCGGCGGTCGGCCCAATCGGCGATGGCTCCCCCAAGAAACGCAAAGGCGATCAGCGGCACCAGTTCGACGGCCCCGATCGCACCCACCACCAGCGAGGAGTGCGTCAGCTGGTACGCCTGGTATGGGATCGCGACCTCGGTGATCATGGCCCCGAAGAACGAGGCCCCCCTGCCGAAGAGGAAGAGCCGGAAGTCCCGGTGTCGCCGCAGGGGCGTGATGTCGGCGGCCACGAGGGCCCGAAGGTGCGCGAGGCGGCTCGGCTTCGAAGGTTCTGCCACAGCCGTAGAAGGCTAGCGCCTGACCCCTGTGCGCTTAGGTGCCTCTGCCGCTCGCGAGGTGGGGCCAGATGTCGTCAACCTCGGTGATCCGCGACCCGGATTCGTTGCCGCCTCCGGCGTCGCTGATGTAGGTGACCCCGGTGGTCATCACCGGTGGACCCAGGAGGCAGGACTCGGCCACCGTGCAGAGGCGTTCCCCCGCGTACCAGACGACCGTGCTGGTGAGGAAGCTCGGCGAGCCGCGGCCGTCCGGGGAGACCTGGTGAACGCTGTTGTCGACGAGGTCCATCGTGTACACGTGGCCGAGTCCGGTGCCGTCACGAAGGGTGTAGACGATGAACCTGCCATCCGGAGATGGGTGAGGGCGGATCCATCTGAGTGATGGATTCACCTGCAGAGGCGTGGGTCCCGTCCACTTGTAGGCCGCCCCCGCCCGGCTGCGGTAGACCAGCGTCGAGCCTGTACCCCCCCAGGCGGCCATGGTCGCGTCTGCGACTCCGAGCGCCACCGCGCCGTCCGTGACGCTTCGTACCTCCAGGTTCATGGTGTCGCCGCCGGTGCCCCGGGTGAAGGTCTGCACGAGGGCCACGAAGCGGCCGTCGGGAGAGAATCCGAGGAAAAAGTCGTCATCGTCAGGGTTGATGCCGCGGCCGGGAACCGGGGGATAACTGGCCAGGACCTGGTCGGCTCCGCCCTTGAGCAGATGCCAGGCGAGGCCGCTCGGGTCGCTGGAAACGTAGGTCACATTCGAGACGTCAGCGCTGAAAGCGTAGGCACCGCCGCCGAGGGACCCGGACGGAAATTTGAGGACCTGGCTGGACGACCCGTTGGTCAGGTCGGCAACAAGAAGTCGACCCTCCGTCGAAGGGTTGTTGTTGACGGTGGTGTAGGCGACCTTGGTGGCCGAGATCATCTTCGGGGCGCCCGCATTCTGGATCGTGCAGTCGGTGCGTGCGTTGCCGAGGTCGCTGATGTCCCGCACGACGGTGTCGGTCGACCCGACGATCCTTCCCAGGACAAGAAGTGCCGAGGGGGCTGGAACGCTCGCGCAATGCACGCTGGCGGCCCCCGCCACGGGTGGCGGAGCGGGCGCCGTAGGGCTCGACGCCCCGGTGGCGGCGGACGTCGGAGTCGCGTGGCCGGTTGGAGACGGGGTCGGCGAGGAGCCCTGCGGTGAGGGCCCGGCGCAGGCCATCAGGATCAGCGCCCCGTACGGCGCGAGCTTCTGCATGTGGCATCCAACGCCTGCGGTGGCCATCCGGTTATCGGCCGGTTATCCGAGGTTGGCCCGCGGCTGGTTGCCTTCCAGGATGTCGTTGAATCGAGTCGCGATGCCGGAATTCATCTCCGGGTGGGTCAGGATGTAGAACTTGCCCGTTCGGATGGCGTCGACGACGATGCCGGCGATCTCCGAGGGGTCCTTGCCACTGGCCAGCACGGCCTTGATCATCTGCCGCATCGTCTCTTCCATCTCCGTGATCGGAGGCGGCTCACCGTTGGCCGCCGGCCGGTTCCGGTCTGATTCACCGATCTTCGTGTTGACCCAGCCGGGGCACAGCACCGAAACACCGACATTGGTGGCACCGCGCTGCTGGAGGCTAAGGTAAATGGATTCGGAGAGGCCGACGACGGCCTGCTTGGTGACCGAGTAAGACTGCAGCGCGCCCGTCACGAGTCCGGCCATCGAGGCCGTGTTGACGACGTGTGCCTCGTCCTGTTCAAGCAGGATCGGCATGAAGCTCCGGACGCCGTGGATGACGCCCCAGAGGTTCACGCCCATGACCCATTCCCAGTCGGGCAGGGTCTGCTCCCAGACGGTGCCCCGGGCCGTCACACCGGCGTTGTTGCAGATGATGTTGACCTTTCCATAGGCGTCCAACGCTCGCTCGGCGAGATGCTGGACCTGGTCCGCCTTCGAGACGTCGGTCTCCACGCCGAGGACATCGGCGCCTCCCGCTCGGAGCCGGCCTTCGGCCTCCTCGAGCGCCGCCGACTCGATGTCGGCGATGACGACCTTCATGCCCTCCCGGGCGAATCGCTCGGCCATGGCATATCCGATGCCGCTGGCTCCGCCGGTGACGACAGCGACTCGTCCCTTGAATTGCTTCATGTCAGCGCGAAGAATAAGGGACCGGGCGCCTGCCGGCCACCGGGGCTCCACGACGCAGCGCATCACGAGGCTGAATACACTTGAACGGTGAGTGAATTCAGCCCCGGGCTCGAAGGAGTCCTCGCCGCCAGGACAGAGATCTCGATGGTGGACGGCCAGAACGGCCGCCTCATCTACAAGGGCTATGTCATCGCCGACCTCGCCGAGACCATGACGTTCGAGGAGGTCGCCTACCTACTGTGGTATGGCGAGCTCCCCACTCAGCCCCAGCTCGACAACCTGGCGGCGA
Source organism: Chloroflexota bacterium (assembly GCA_043740835.1). Lineage (GTDB taxonomy): Bacteria > Chloroflexota > Dormibacteria > Dormibacterales > Dormibacteraceae > JAYUBK01. The sequence continues at coordinate 5,727 of JAYUBK010000145.1, read as the reverse complement.
CGATGCGCTCGCATCGCAGGCTCAACAGGGCCGGTCTGGCCGCCCTGGAGGGCCTCGCTAATGACACGCACCCCATGGACGTGCTGCGCACCGTTGTTTCCGCTGCCGGCGCCGCCCCCAGGCTGCTGAAGCCGGACATCGACCAGGCGATCAGCCTCGCGGCCGTACTTCCGACGATCCTCGCCAGCTTCGACCGCCGGCGCACGGGCCAGCCGGTGCTCGAGTCGAGAGACGACCTCGGCCATGCGGCCAACTATCTCTACCTGCTCACCGGCGAGGAGCCCGCGCCCGAGAAGGTCCAGGCCCTCAACTCCTACCTCGTGCTTCTCGCGGACCACGGCATGAACGCATCGACCTTCACCGCTCGGGTGATCGCATCCACGGACTCCGACCTCGCCTCCTGCCTCGTGGGCGCCATCGGCGCCCTGAAAGGACCCGCCCACGGCGGCGCCCCCTCGCTGGTCCTCGACCAGCTGGAGCAGATCGGGACGGCCGAGAACGCCGAGAAGTGGCTTCGCGACGCAGTCGAGCGCAAGGAGCGATTCATGGGCTTCGGCCATCGCGTCTACCGCACCTATGACCCCCGGGCCAAAATCCTCAAGGCCATGGCGCAGGAGCAGAACCCCGAGTTCTACAGGCTGGCGTCGAAAGTCGAGGAGGAGGCGCTGAAGATCCTCATGGAGCGCCATCCCGAACGCCCCCAGGCAACCAACGTCGAGTTCTACTCGGCAGGCGTCCTCCAGGGGGTCGGGCTGCCGAAGGACTTCTTTCCTGCCACCTTCGCCGTCTCGCGTGCGGCGGGCTGGTCGGCCCACGTCCTCGAGCAGGTCGCCAACAACCGCCTCATTCGCCCGCAGTCGGAGTACGTGGGCCCGGAGCCGAAGAGTCCGAAGCCGATCGGTCAACGCTCCTAGGCTTACACGCGCTGGAGGCCTTTCTGTCGGCGCGTGCATGACGCGATCGCCGCCGGCTCAAAAAAAGTGACCCCGACGGACCGCCTCTTCGGCTCCGGATCCTGCCTTGCGGCTCTTACCGGCTCCTCTGCGCGTTTCCCTCGGGGCCGTCGCCCATGTTGCAGCAGAGCCAACCGGAACACAACGTCCGAAATTTATTTCGCCGCCTGGCTACGACAGGTAGCCGCCGGCTGCCCACGTGCCACGATCCCGCACCGCCAAACTTCCAGTGCGAGGGCGCAAGGGAAACTCGCTCAGCAGCTCAATAAGCCGGAGGTCGTTTCGCTCCTCGAGTGTTAACTGGGTGCGTGAAGCCGCGAGCCAAATGCCTCGCCCTGACTCTCGCGCTCATTCTCGCTGCATGCTCGCAGCCGCAGGCGGACCGACTCCCGGCGGCCTCCCCACTCCACCCAGCGACAGCGCCGGCCGTTGCGATCACGCCCTCGGCGACCGAGAGCGCTCTGGGACCCGGCGGCATGACTCTCGACGAGGAGATAGGCGCTGTGATGATGGTCGGGTTCACGGGCCCTCTCACCGATGCCATCGCGAGTGACTTCACCACTCATCAGTACGGCGGGCTGGTCATCGTGAACCTCAATCACAACGCTACGACCGCCGAGGGCATGAAGGGACTCATCGGTCGTCTCCGGGCCGGCTCTCGCCATCGACTTTTCGCCGCCACCGACCAGGAGGGCGGAGAGGTCTGCCTTGCGATCCCGTCGGTGCCCTGCGCCGCGATGCCGGCGGACCGCACCGCGGTCACGAGCATGGCCCTGGCCCTCAGGGATCTCGGCTTCAACCTTGACCTCGCGCCGGTCGCCGACGTCTGCACGGGCCCTTCTTCCTACATGTGGGGACGGTGCTACGGAACCGATCCGGCCTCTGTCAGCGGCGCCGTGGCGGCGGCGATCGGAGGAATCCACGCCGCCGGACTGCGGGCCGCCGCCAAACACTTTCCGGGGCATGGCTCCGCGATGGGAAATTCGCACCTCCTGCTGCCGAAGGTCGATGAGAGCCTCGCCACCTTGCAGTCGCGTGACTGGTCGCCCTTCAAGGCGGCGGCGGCTGCGGGGGTGGACTTCGTGATGATCGGGCACCTGGACGTCAGCGCTCTCGATCCGGGCCACCCATCCAGCATTTCGCCGGCCGCCGTCGAGCGCCTGCGAAGCGATGTCGGCTATAGGGGTGCGGTCCTCTCCGATGACCTCCAGATGGAAGGCGTCACGGCCCAGGTCACGACGCCCGAGGCGGCGATTCGCTTCCTTGTGAATGGCGGCGACATGCTGATGGTCGCCCACGACCTGGCCGTCGCAGATGCCACTTTCGACGCGATCAAGGCTGCGGTCATCGCGGGGCGCCTTTCCCGGAGCCGGCTGGACGAAGCGGCAACGAGGCTGGCGCCTCTGTAGCGACCACCCTCGAGGGCAGGGGCCGACGGTCCGGCCGCTCGTTTGACGGGCGGTCCTCGACGTCGCGAAAGAACGCACCGGCGGCCAAAAGCGCCAGCAGCGACACCAGGAGGGGGATCGGTCCGAGCGGAACGGCGAACTCCCCGGCCACGAAGCCGAAGGTCAGCACGATCGGCACCGCGATCCCAGGGGTGGAGCGCAGGAGCAATAGGCCGGCCACCGCGACGACGCAGAAGTCCTGCAGGCTGAGGTGCGGCACCACCAGGAAGGACCCGATCAACCCAATTGCGAGCACGGCCTCCGGGGACTGCCGGCGGCGCCGAGCGGCGTAGAGTGCCGCGGCCCCGAACAACACCTGGGCTGCGATCGCTGGCCAGCCGACCCCGAGAGTGCCCTCGACGGCGTACCTGTGATTGAGTGGCGCGGTCTCGAGCCATCCCAGCAGATCGAACGCCTGCTGAAGGCCGCTCCGCCCGAGCTCCAGCGCCGAAACCGACGCGAGCACGGCTGTCGCCACGACCCAGGACCCGAAAGCCCTCGGGCGACCGGCGACGAGAAGCGCCAGAGGTACCAGGATCGCGTCCTGCGGCTTGAGCGCCATACCAGTCAACGCCACCCCGGCCAGGACGTCCCGCCGCGTCGCGAGAAGTTTCGCGGCCAGCGCGGCGGAACCGGCGACAAGAATCGCGGCCTGCCCCAGGAGGAGGGCGAACCCCGTGGGAAACCAGCCCAGGACGGCCACCACGCCGGCGGCGCGGCGGAAGCCACCCGCGGGTGCTAAAGCCCAGGCTGCGCCCGCCATGACGAGGAGCAGAAGAACTCCCCAGAGCCAGTCGGCGGTGCGGAAATCAAGGGCCGTGAGCGGAGCCACGATCCATGCGAGGGGAGGCGGGTTCACGAACGGCTCCCAGCCGTGGCTGCCGGTGGCGTATTCGAAGTGCTGCTGGAGGGCCACGTCATAGAGCCGTCGCCAACCCGCCTCGACTCCAAGTCTCGCGCCACCGTAGTACGCGATGAAGTCATTCGCAAAGGGAGTGGTGATCAATTCCTCGAGCCAAAGCCACCCGTTCCAGACGGTGAGCACCGAGCCCGCACAGAGGACGCTGAACGCCAGTCGGGAAGGCCTGCGCAAAGTGGCCCCGAATCTAGCAGGCCGGCCGCGCCCGCGGGGCGGAAGCTGAAATCACGAGGCGATTAAACTTGGTGGTCCATGTTGGCCCCGCCGGAGTCCTGCTATGCCCTCTGATCTCGACGTCGTCGTGCTCGGTGGAGGTTTCGGTGGCTACTCGGCGGCGATCCGCGCCAGTCAGCTCGGCATGAAGGTCGCGCTCATCGAAGAGGCCAAGATGGGCGGCACCTGCCTGCACTGGGGTTGCATCCCGACCAAGGCTCTCCTCGAGTCGGCCGAGCTTCTCTACAAGGTCCGTGACAGGGGTCGTGAGTTCGGAGTCAACGCCGACAACATCGCTGCGGACATGGGTGTCATCGCCAAGCGCAAGGACGCGATCGTCAACCAACTGACGAAGGGCGTCGAGGGCCTAATGCGCAAGCACAAGATCGAGGTCGTGAGCGCCCGTGGCACCGTCACCGGGAAGACCAGCATCAAGGCCGGCGACCGCACGCTGGAGGCGAAGCACCTGATCATCGCCACCGGTTCGACGCCTCGCTCCCTACCCGGAATCGAGCTGGACGGCAAGCGGATCATCACCTCCGACCAGGCCGTTCACGCAACTGAATTGCCAAAGTCGATCGCGATCATCGGCGCCGGCGCGATCGGCGTCGAGTTCGCGACCTTCTACCGCCAGATGGGCGTCGAGAAGGTCACCCTGATTGAGGCCGCGGACCGGCTCGTTCCCCTCGAGGACGAGGAAGTTTCGGCAGTCATGCTCAAGGTGTTCCAAAAGGCGGGGATCGACTGCCGTGTGGGAGCCAAGGTCCAGGGAGCGAAGGTCTCGGGCAGCGCGGTGACGATCAAGCTGGACGACGGCGAGGTCAAGGCCGACCAGCTGCTTGTCGCGGTAGGCCGTGCCCCGCGCACAAATGAAATCGGTCTCGAGGAAGCCGGACTCCGGCTCAGCAAGCCAGGCTTCATCGAGGTCGACCAATGGCTGCGGACGGGCGTCGAATCGATCCATGCAATCGGCGACGCCGTGGGCGGCTACCTGCTCGCGCACGCCGCGGTCCACGAGGGCGTCACAGCTGCCGAGGACATCGCGGGCAGGCGTGTCGAGCCCATCCACCAGGACCTGATCACCCGCTGCACGTATTCGCACCCGCAGATCGCTTCGGTTGGATTGACCGAGAAGCAGGCCCGCGATGCCGGCCACGATGTGAAGGTGGGCAAATTCCCCTTCCTTGCCATCGGCCGCGCCCTCATCCACGGCGAGCCGGAGGGTTTCGTGAAGATGGTCGCCGACCGTAAGGACGGGCGGCTTCTGGGCACCCATATCGTCGGCGTGCAGGCAACCGAGCTGATCGCCGAGCCCGCTCTGGGCCAGCTGTTCCAGGCCGACGCCTGGGAGATCGGACGCAACGTTCATCCGCATCCGACCCTGAGCGAGGCCATCGGCGAGGCGGCCCTCGCAGTGGACGGGGTGGCGCTCAATTTCTAGAACCGTTAGGAGACCCAGGGACATGAAGACTCAGGAGAAGCTGGCATTTTCGCCCGACTGGCATTACCAGGAGCCGGTCGACTGGCGAGACACCGACATCGACGAGGAGACGCTCCGGCTCTGGTTCTACCAGATGCTCCTGGGCCGCCAGATCGACTATCGCTGCCAGGTTCTAAATCGCCAGGGCAGGGCTCCCTTCATCATTTCCTGCGCCGGCCACGAGGCCGCCCAGATCGGCGTCGCCTGGCCCCTCAAGCCGAAGTACGACTGGATCTCGCCTTACTACAGGGACGTGGTCCTCAATTTCCGAATGGGCCTGACCCCGCTGGACCTGATGCTTTCTGTACTCGCCAAGCCGGACGACCCGGCCTCAGGCGGCAAGCAGACCCCCGGGCACTTCTCGGACACCCGTCTCAACATCATCTCCGGCGGCTCACCCCTGGCCACCCAGATGGTCCACGGCGCCGGCGCCGCGTACGCCCTGAAGATGGACGGAACCGACAAGGTCGTGATGACCTGTTACGGCGAGGGCGCCGGCGCGGAGGGCGACGCGCACGAGGCATTCAACTTCGCGGCCATCCAGAAACTGCCCCTGGTGTTCGTCTGCCAGAACAACGGCTTCGCGATCTCAACACCGTTCAAGAAGGAGTACGCGATCGAGTTCGCCGCCCAGCGGGCCGCGGGCTATGGCTTCCCGGGAGTGACGGCTGATGGGCGCGATCCGGTGACCTGCTACCACATCTCCAAGCAGGC
>JAYUBK010000144.1:0-1717 GCA_043740835.1 Chloroflexota bacterium | reverse complement strand
GCGATGCCGAGGCCCTGGTCGATGACCATGATCTTGCCGACTCCGTTTTCCATCAACACCCTGCAGATGACTTCGCCACCCTCCGGCGAGTACTTGATGGCGTTGCTGATGAGGTTTCCGACGATGGTCCGGATCCGTTCCGGGTCAACCTGGGCGGGGACCTCGGACTCGGCCTCGATCCGCAGCGCGTGGGCGGTGGGCACGATCGGCCGCACCGTCTCGACAGCGGTCTCGCAGAGGTGGCGGAGGTCAACCCGCACGGGCTTCAGCTCCAGCCTGCCCTCCTCGAGCCGCGCCGCCTCGATCATCTGCTCGACGAGAGAATTCGCCTCGGTCGCCTTTGCGCTGAGGATCGGCAGGATCCTTCGGGCGGACTCGCTCATGTCGCCGAGGGTGCCGGACTCGAGCATCGACAGGTAGCCCCGAAGAACGGTAATCGGCCCTCGCAACTCGTGCGAGGCGAGGTTCAGGAACTCGGTCTTGGTTCGCTCCAGGGAGGTGATCTTTTCGGTCAGCAGCGTGCGGTCTAGGCCGGCCGTGACCGCGGTGGCGTAACCGGATAGGCGCCGCGCCTCGTCGGCGCCGAAGAAGGGCGTGTATGGCCCGGAAAGGACGACCACGTCGCCGTCGCCCGCTTCCAGGCGGAGCGGCACGATGAGCGCTGTTGCGCTCTCGCCTTCGGTCAGGCGGCGGAGGGGCCTCCCGTCCTCCCGGCCAAGCCGCTTCCCGAGACCGCTGGCGGCCTCTTCCGAAATTCCCGTTGAGGCCAGGATCGAGCCATCGGCGTCAACGACAAACCCGGCGTCGCCGCCGACCAGCCGAACGGCCCAATCCAGCGCCTTGCTCGCCATCTCGGCACGAGAGGTGCTGAACAGCAGCAACTCCTCGATGGCCATCCTGAGTGCCTCTTCCTCGGGCTCGCGCCAGAGCCTGCGGAGCCACGCCGGCGGCGAGAAGGAGGCGTAAAGGGCGGGCACGGCGAGGAGGGCGATGAACTGAATGGCGATCGCGAAGCCGCCACCGCGGGTGAAGGCGCCGCCGCTGCCCGCCACCAGGAGGATGGCGACGATCAGCCCATAGCCGACGGCGAGCGAACGCAGCCGCGACGCCTGCACCGCCGGCAGCCGGCGCGCCGCCAGCCAGAAGCGGACGATCGGCTCGACGACGCAGGCGGCCCAGGCGATGATCAGCACCAGCAGGGCGACGGCCTGGAGCGACGACGGCTGGCGGTCGGCGGGCGCCGGCCCGATGCCGATATAGGCGACGGCGGCCAGTCCAAGGACCGAGATCGCGACCAGGCGCAGGCGGCGACCCACGCGGAGGAAGGTCCCCCGAAATTCGAGCAGTGCGTAGCCGGAGAGGCAGAACGCCACCAGGCTCACATCGACAAGCACGGCATTCGTGATCCCCGTGTGTGCCGTGAAGCGGCCGATCAGGGTCACCAGCCCGAGGCTTCCGATGGCCAAGGCGAGCAGGCCGGTACTGGCATCGCGCTGCCGGACCCATTGGGACGCGGTCAGGATGCTCAGCGCGAGAAAGGCTACGCAGACGACGTCCTGGATTGCCTGGAGGACGGCGGTCATCTGCCCGGACCGGGTGCGGCGATCGTTAAAGCTTACTGCGGCGGTGGGGGGATTTGCTGTAGGCAATATGCCCCAAACACGCCCCTGCTGCTGGGGAACGTAACCTGAACGCGTGACAGCAGGCACGCCGTTCC
>JAYUBK010000143.1:0-5869 GCA_043740835.1 Chloroflexota bacterium | reverse complement strand
CCGTCCAGGGCGATGTTGGCAAGCAGGTCGGCGCTGACCTCGGCAAGGCCGAGGGTCTCGCCTTCCCGATCCTCTTCCTCGTCGCCCTCTGGGTCTTTCGGGGTGCGGTCGCCGCGCTCATGCCGCTGCTGGTCGGAGGGCTGACGATCGTCGGCACCTTTCTTGGTCTCTACCTGATCAATTCGCGGGTGACGCCGATGTCGATCTTTGCTCTCAACCTCACAACTGGCGCGGGCCTTGGCCTGGCGATCGACTACAGCCTCTTCATCATCTCCCGGTTTCGTGAGGAGATCGGACGGGGCCTGGCCACCGAGGAGGCCATCACTCGAACACTCAACACGGCCGGCCGGACTGTGCTCTTCAGCTCCCTGACGGTGGCTGCCGCGATGGCGTCGCTACTGGTCTTCCCGCTCAAGTTCCTCTACTCCATGGGCGCCGCAGGCGTCCTCGTCGCCCTCCTCGCCTCCACTGTCGTGCTCTTGGTACTGCCCGCGGTGCTGCGACTGCTCGGCCCTCGAATCAATGCCCTGGCTCCCCGGAGCTGGCAGCGGATCGAGACGAACGCCGCGGACACAAATCGCTTCTGGTACCGGCTCAGCCACCTGGTGATGAGGCGCCCGCTTCCCATCGCTTTCCTCAGCGCTGTTCTCCTGATCGCTGTCGGACTGCCTTTCCTGGGCATCAGATTCACATCCGTGGATGCGACAGCCCTACCTGCGAGCTTCGGCTCCCGCCAGGTCAGCGACAGGCTCGCCGCCGACTTTCCCGGCGGGGGCGGTTCGACGATGACCGTCGTCGTCGAGGCCTCGCGCGACCGCTCCGCAGAGGTCGTCGCGCTGCAGTCTCGGCTCGGGAGTCTTGCGAACGTAGACCGCGTGTCGGCACCGATGTTTGTCGACGGAGACACCTGGAAGCTCGACGTTCATACCGCGAAAACGAGCTTCGACCCGGCCGCCTCGACGCTTGTCAGCGACGTCCGGGCGCAGCCGGCTCCCTTCACCGTCCTGGTCGGTGGGACGGCGGCGGAGTTCGTCGACCTCAAGGCAAGTCTTGCGACCCACCTCCCCCTCGCGATCGGGATCGTTGCCGGTGCGACTGTCCTCCTCCTCTTCCTGATGACGGGTTCGGTGATCCTGCCCCTGAAAGCCGTACTCATGAATCTCCTCACCCTGAGCGCCGCTTTCGGCGTCCTCGTTCTCGTCTTCCAGGACGGCTTTGGGCACGCGCTCCTCGCCTTCAACACTCCCGGCTCGTTGGAGTCAACCCAGCCCGTCCTTCTGTTCGCTCTTGTGTTCGGGCTCTCAACCGACTACGGAGTGTTTCTCCTGACCCGGATCAAGGAGGCACGCGAAAGCGGCCTCTCCAACTCCGAGGCGGTGGCCGAGGGGCTCCAGAGAACCGGCCGCATCGTCACCGCCGCGGCACTCCTCTTCTGTATCGCCATCGGAGCTTTCGCGACGAGCAACATCGTCTTCATCAAAGAGCTCGGAGTCGGAACAGCGGCAGGGGTCCTGATCGACGCCACGATTGTCAGGGCGTTTCTCGTCCCTTCCCTGATGGGCTTGCTCGGGGAGTGGAACTGGTGGGCGCCGCGCCCCCTGCGCTGGGTCTACGAGAGCTTCGGCATTCACGAGGGAGGGAGTGGCGTTCACCAATCACCCACGGGGGTCTCCGTGTCTGGACGGCAGTCCAGCCCGGCGCGTCGATAGCTGTCTGTCCAGCCGGCGCTCAGCTCTCCGGCAAGACCGTGTCGGTCGCGCGCCAGCAGTACCAGGCGGCGACCGTCCGGTACGGCCGGAGCGGTTCGCCGAGTGTCTCGAGGACCTTTGGGGACGGCGCGGGGGTGTGGTGCACGACGCCCCAGCCGTTGCGCACGGCAAGGTCGCCGACGGGCCAGACATCGAGCCGGCGGAGTTGGAAAACGAGAAACATCTCGGCAGTCCAGCGACCGATGCCGCGGACCGTGGATAGCCTCTCCACGATCTCGGCGTCGCTCAGTTCCTCGATCCTCTCCAGCGGCACCGTGCCGTCATCAACTTTCTGGGCGAGGTCGAGGATGGATGCGGTCTTGGCTCCCGACATCCCGGCTCCGCGAATCGCGTCGGCCGCCGTGCCGAGCACTGCCAGGGGGGTTGGAGGCGCTTCGAAGAGCTTCAGGAATCGACCGTGGATGGCGGCTGCGGCGCGGCCGGCAAGCTGCTGGTAGGTGATGGCCGTCACGAGTGCGTTGAAGTAGTCGCCCTGCGGCGGTCGAGGTTTGAAAGGGCCCGCCGCGTCGACGATGGCTGCGAAGGCGGGATCGGCGGCGAGTACATGCTCAATTCCGGCGAGCTGACTGGCCTCCACTGCTAATAGAACACCGTCCGGGTGCGATGGTACGGACGTACGGGGTAGAGGCCCTGCGAATGTGCCCAGAGGATCCAGTCGACCTCGATCTCCATCAGATCCCGGCCTCCCTTTGCGAGTGCGTCCCTGATCTGTTCCGCGGCGACGACGGTCGCGGCGCGGATCTCGACCTCGGCCGCCTCCCCCGGCTCCAATTCCTGCCAGTCGTCAACCCGGCGCACGAGGCGATCCGAGTAAACGAGCGCACCGGTATGGCGAAGGACCTGGGGCAGCTTGTAGTCGGGAAAGCTGGTCAGCAAGGCGGTGTCCGAGTAGTCCGCCGCGCCTGAGCCCCAGAGGTCGGCGGCAGCGATCTGGGCCCGCTTCAGCAGTGGCACGCGAAACCCCTTGTAGGTGGCGAAGTCGGCGTAGGAGTCGAGCCGGCTCGAAAGCAGTCGTGCCAGCTCGACGGCCGAGTCTCCGACCAACCGGCGGAGCTCGCCTCCGTAGTCGTCGAGCGCCAGCCGGCCCAGCTCGCAAAGTGCCGATGCCCGCCTCTCCATGATCGGGAGCTCGCCGATGTGGCGCTGCAGCTCGACTTCATCGATCGTGGCCAGGAAGGCCGGATCCCAGAGCGGCTGCCCGGCGTCGAACGCGTCGCGCAGGGCCTCCGCCAGCTGCCAGTAACCGCGGCCAGATCCCCAGAAGGAGAAATTGAGCGTTGAAAGGACCAGCACGTATTCCGCCATCCGCGGGCCGTCGTAATGGCGGCGGTGATCCCAGGCGGGGACGGGCGCGTCGCGGATCGCGGCGAGGACGCCTCCGAGATCGCCAAGGGTGACATCCTCGGCCTCCGCCAGCACCCTCCGGGCGCCGGAGCGGACGCCGAGAGGGTCAGCCGGCAACTGGCTCTGGTGCCGGAGCGGGTGCCTTGCGCCGGCGCCGGAGCAGGCGCTGGATCTCGTCCTCGAGCAGCTTGAAGTCGTTCCGCGGCAGCTGGTGCAGGTGGCCCTGGAACGCGAGCGTCCAGTGTTCGGGGGGCCACTTCTTGACGTACTCCATCCGGTAGGCGATGTCCTTGGCGAGCATCCACTCGGACTCCTCGAGGATGGTGTCGGCGCGGATGTGGACCCGGTACGGGTAGTCCTCCTCGCGGCGGTCGGTGCGCCAGATGATCGTGTGGTCCTCGTACATCGGGGATGTCACGGTGACAGTTCCGGCGAATGCCATCCGGCCCGTCACGTAGTAGAGGACGCGGTCGCCGGAATGCATCGACTCGACGCGCTTTTTGTGGCGAGATTTGATGCCCTGGATCGAGAAGCCGTGCTCCCGGGTGCGCTTGAAGTTGTCGGGCGAGCTGACGACCATCCAGTACTGTGCGGGCCGGCCCTGGTTGGCGCCGCCGCCGCCGCCGCCCTTGCCTCCACGCTTGCGGCGACGCCCGGTCCGCTCGCCGGTGGGAGCCGGTCCCGTGGTCGCGGACGGCGGCTGGCCGGCGCTGGGAGCGCCGGACTCGACCGGCGCCGGTGCCGGCGCCTCGCTCATGAATCGAACTCGGCCGGGGAGGTGGCGCGGTCCATCGCCATACGATACCCGGGCTTTGACGCGCACCCGGTGGACCCTCCTGGCTGCGATCCTCGGCTCGTCGATCGTTTTCCTCGACACGGCAGTCGTCAACGTGGCGCTTCCCAGAATCGGCCGCGAGCTCCCGGTCCACCTCTTCGGCGTCCTCGAGGGCCAGACCTACGTCTACAACGCCTATCTCCTAACGCTGAGCACCCTGTTGATCCTCGCCGGGGCCATCAACGACTTCTACGGCCGGCGCCGGATGTTCGCCGTGGGCCTCGTCGGGTTCGGCGCGGCCTCCCTCCTCTGCGGGCTGGCACCGAACATGGAGTTCCTCATCGTGGCCCGGGTACTGCAGGGGGCCGCGGGCGCCGTGCTGGTGCCGGGTTCGCTTGCCCTGATCCGCGTCAACCTCCCTGCCCCCGAACAGGGACGTGCCTTTGGGCTCTGGGCCGGGGCCAGCTCGGGGACCACGATCCTCGGGCCGCTGTTGGGCGGGATCCTGGTCGACAATTTCAGCTGGCGCTGGGCCTTCCTCATCAACGCTCCCCTTGTCGTCCTGGCGCTATGGGCCGTTCGCAAACTCCCCGAGAGTCGGGACGAGCAGGCATCGCCGAGGTTCGATTGGCTGGGGGCGGCGATCATCTTCATCGGCGTCGGCGGCCTCGCGATCGGCGCCATCTACGGCCAGCAGCGCGAGTGGCGCGACCCGATTGCCTTCCTGCTGCTGGCGGTCGGCGTCATCGGGATGATCGCGCTCCCGCTGCAGATGCGCCGCTCCCGCCACCCCCTCATCCCGCTCGGCCTCTTCAGGTCGCGCAATTTCACGGTGACAAACATTTCGACACTGCTGATCTATGGCGCGCTCTACGTGACGTTCTACTTCCTCGTGCTCTTCCAGCAGGGCACGCTCGGCTACACGGCCGCGGCGGCAGGCCTGGGGGGTCTCCCCGGATCGCTGCTGCTGACCTTCATGTCGAGTCGCGCCGGCGCACTGTCAAGTCGGTACGGGCCACGTTGGTTCATGGCCATCGGACCTTTCCTGATGGGTCTCGGGATTCTCTGGTTTGCCCGCGTGCCGGTCGGCAGCCCCGCCTGGAGGCTCTACCCCGGGGACGCCGCCAGCTTCCTGCCCCCCAACGGCTACCTCATCGATTTCCTGCCCGGCTCGATCCTCTTCGGAGTCGGGCTGGCGATCCTCGTTGCTCCGCTGACCGCCGCCCTGATGGCCTCGGTCCCCGAGCGCAACTCAGGAGTTGGGTCCGCGATCAACAACGCGATCTCGCGGATCGGGCCCCAGCTTGCGGGAGCCCTCGTCTTCGTGGCGATCACAGCCACCTTCTACGCAGGCCTGGCGGCTCGGGTCCCCGGCCTCGATCCCTCATCGGCGAGCGTACGGTCGGCTGTCAGCCCGCTCAACACGCCCGGGTCCGGTGTCCCCAGGAACGTGATCGCTGCCGCCCGCGGCGCCAGTACCGATGCATTCCACGCGGCGATGCTGGTCAGTGCCGTGCTGCTGTTCGCGGGTGCAGTCGTCAACGCGGTGGGGATCCGTTCCGAGGTCCCGGCCGCGGAGGCCCGCCGGAACGAATCTGAATCGGAGGTGATGTCCAATGGCTGAATCGGTCTGGGACTACCCGCGCCCGCCACGCGTGGAGCCGGTGGGAAAGGTGGTCCGCGTCATACTCGGCGGCCGCGTCATCGCCGAGACCCGGCGCAGCCTTCGCATACTCGAGACGAGCCACCCGCCCGTCTACTACGTCCCGCCCGCCGACATCGCGGTCGGCGTACTCGAGCCGAGTGAGGGCTCGACCTTCTGCGAGTTCAAGGGAGCAGCCCGTTACTGGGCGGTGCGTTCGGGCGAGCGAGTTGAGTCCGCAGCGGCCTGGTACTACCCCGATCCGTCGCCCGGCTTCGAGTCGATCCGCGACCAGGTCGCCTTCTACCCCGGTCGCATGGATGAATGCACCGTTGATGG
>JAYUBK010000142.1:0-5874 GCA_043740835.1 Chloroflexota bacterium | reverse complement strand
CGAGGTCTTTATTGACCTGGAGCCACCGTTCCCCATCCTCACGCCCCGACGCCCTGACCACTTCCTCCTGGGCGAAGGCGGTGAAGTTCAAGATCACGCCGAGAAGGTTGTTGAAGTCGTGTGCAACTCCGCCGGCGAGGTGGCCGAGTCCTTCGAGGCTTTGCGACCGCTCGCGCTTCAGCTTCTCCTGCTCGGTCATCTCCACGAGTAACCGGTAATCCTCTTCGGCTCGCTTACGGCCCGCGAGCTCTCGGTCGGCGGCTTCGATCAATCCGTTGATGTTCTCAGAGAGGCCTCTGACCTGCGCCGGACCGCCTGGGATCACCGGGGTTCGCGCAACACTCGTATTCGAGCTCTTCAATTCGCGGCTCAGTTTCTCGATCGGCCTGGCCACCGCGAGAAAGAGGACCAGCACGGACAATAGGACAACCGCCACTCCCGCCGAAAGGATGAACAAGGTCGCTCCCGGCTGCCGGTCGATGAAGTAGGCGGCAACACCTCCACCCAGTAGCACCATCATCCCGATCGCCGCGAAGAGTGCCTCCAGCGGCCATCTCGAGGGTGGGTCCGCGAGCCAGTTCCGCCTCACTTGGCAGTCCTCCGGCTCGTGTTCTGCAGTGGGTCAGCTTTGAATTCACCCTGCAGCACAACGAACGCGTCCAGCACCTTGGGGCTGAAATGCCGACCTCGCTCGTCGACCATCTGGCTGAGGGCCTGGGACGGTGAGATGGCCACCCGGTAGATGCGATCGGTCGTGAGGGCATCGAACACATCGGCGACCGCCGCGATCTGACCCTCGACCGGGATGTCGTCCCCCGAGAGTCCTCGTGGATAACCACTGCCATCCCATCGCTCATGGTGCGTCCACGCGATCTGGGCGCCGAGCTGAACGAGATCAGACCGTGAATCGGACAAGACCAGGTAGCCGGCATGTGCATGAACCTTCATCACTTCGAACTCCTCGGCTGAGAGGGCGCCGGGCTTGTTCAAAATGGCGTCGGGCACCGAGACCTTGCCCACGTCGTGAAGCTGGCTGGCGAGCCGGATGAGCTCCTGTCGAGAGACGTCGAAGCCCAGCTGGGAAGCGATCCGGCTGCAGTTCTGACTCATCCGCAGGATGTGCCGGCCGGTTGCCTCATCGCGAGACTCCACCACCCGAGCCACACGCAGAATCACCTCCGCCCGCGATGCGGCGATCTCACGGCGAGAAGCCTCCAGGTCGGCGAGGGCCTGCTGCAGCTCCCCGGTACGCGCAGCGACGGCCGCCTCGAGCCCCGCCATGATCGCGCGATTCTCGGCCTCGAGGGTGCGTCGATGCAGAGCGTTCGAAACATTGATTGCAAGCTCGGATGCGCCGACCGGTTTGACCATGTAGCCGAAGGCCCCGGCCTCCGCGGCCGCGACCGCCAGCATTGGATCGTCCGCGCCCGTGATCATGATCACGGCGGCCGTCGGTTGGGCTCGGTGGATGTGTCTCAGCAGATCCAGCCCGGACTCACCTGGCAGGTTGATGTCAAGGAGAACGACATCGAACGGCAATCCAAGCTTGGCTCTGGCAGATTTACCATCGCCCGCCTCATCGCAGAGGTGACCGCGAGCCTCGAGGGCACGCTGGAAAAGTTCGCGGTTGAGGTCGTCGTCGTCGACAACGAGGATGGCGGCCATGGCAACTAGACCTTCTTCTCAGTCATCCGGGACTCGCCACCGGGCGCAATCCATGTCCCCTGGACAAGGGAATCGTTGGTTGGCTGTCGGACGCATCAGCTAATCAGTACGCGGAGTTGCTTTCCTGATGACGCGAGCACCCTCGGGCCACGGGCATAAGAAAGTCAGTAATACCGTGCGTGGAGAGGCGATTCGCTTGCCGGATCAAGGCAATTCGCCTACGCAGCCGTGTCCCTGGCCGCCGATCGACCGCCGACTGAGAGGGGCAGCCTGACGGTAAAGACGGCTCCACCGCCGCCTGAATTCGCAGCTCTCACGTCGCCCCCGTGGGCCACGACCAATTCCCGAACCACTGTTAGGCCGATGCCGGATCCGCCAGCGGACACTGAGCTGCCTCGGAAGAACCTTTCGAACACCCTCTCGATCTCGTCATGGGGAACGCCCGGACCAGAGTCGGACACCTCGATGACGGCACGGCCGGCCTCCCGCTGGAGCCGGATGCGGACGTGCCCGCCTTTGGGCGTGAATTTGAGAGCGTTGGCAAGCAGGTTGCCCAGGATCTGGCGGAGTCGGGCGGGATCACCCTCAACGACTGCTGATGCGAAATCTGTCTCCAGGTGCACCGCCCCGGCCTGGAACAGCTGGCGGAACTCAGCAGCGACGGACGCCGCCAGCCCCGCGAGGTCCAATCGCTCCTTCTTGAGAGAGAAGTGGGCGGCGTCCGCGGAGGCGAGCACCTCGAGATCAGCGACCAGCCTGGACATCCGCTGCGTCTCCTCCTGGAGCGAGCCAATCGAGTCTGGACCGAGGTCCATGAGCCCGTCCTCCAGCGCTTCGAGCTGGCTGGAGAGGATCATCAGGGGGGTCCGCAGCTCATGTGCGATGTCAGCGGCGAACGTCTGGCGAAGGCGGTCTTCCTCGACGATCGTATCCGCCATTGAGTTGAAGGCCGCCGCCATCCGGCCGAACTCGTCCGCCGAGCGCTGCTCAACCCTCACCGAACGATCTCCCGCGGCCAGGCGTCCAGCGGCCCGGGTGAGATCCCGCACGGGAACAGTGGCCCTCCGAGCGAATAGCAGACCCAGGGCAAGGGCCACCAGGCCCCCCAGCACTCCGCTCAGCAGGAGTGATCGGTTGACCGCGTCGCGGAAGGCGACGTTGGCAGCCAATTGCCCTTGCACCGGCAGCCTGACGACTGCGGTGCCAACCACCTGACCGCCCACCTCCACCGGCAGCCGCTGGGGCGAGCCCAGTAGCGCGCTTCCCATCATTGGCCCCATGCGGCCCATCATCGAACCGGCCGATGGTGCCGCACGGCTCCAGAGCTGCCGGCCGCCGGCGTCCTCGACGCTGACACCGGCGCCCATCATGGTCAGGGTCGGAGAAATGGCGTCGAGCTCCGTGGGATCCCAAGCTTGGCGATGGTCGTACGCCCCGACGAGAAGGCCAACCACCTGCTCCTGGCGAGCCTGCTGCTGCCTATCCAGGTAGCCGTTGAGCAGCCCTCCGAAGGCCAGGTTCACCAGGATCGCCGTCAGGACCGAAGCGGCAACGCCGACACCGGCGAAGGCGGCCGCGAGTCTCCACGCGTACGAGCTACGCATCGGGACGCGGGGCGAACCGATAGCCGACGCCGGTCACCGTGAGTACGAAGGTCGGTGCTCGGGGATCGTCACCAAGCTTGTGGCGCAGGTTCTTGATGTGAGCGTCGACCGTGCGCGCGGAGGCTTCCCCGTCATATCCGCCTACGGCGGCCAGCAGTTGCTCTCGGGTGAAGGCCCGGGGGGCGTTCGCCACGAGGGCGACGAGCAGGTCATGCTCGGTTCTTGTCAGTGCCACGAGGGATCCTTCGAGTCGGACCTCCCGGGCTCCTCGGTCGATGAGGAGCCGGCCTTCGTCGAACGACACCTCGTCGCGGAGCGACTTCGAACGCCGTAGGACCGCGGCCACGCGGGCTGCCAGCTCCCGGACACTGAAAGGCTTGACCAGGTAGTCATCCGCACCCAGACCGAGGCCGGCGATTCGGTCCGCCTCCGAGGACTTGGCGGTCAGCATGATGATGGGAACGTCCGAGACGGCACGCACCGCACGTGCGATCTCCTCACCTGGGAGATCGGGGAGCTTGAGGTCGAGCACGATGAGGTCTGGGTGCTCGCGAAGAGCAGCTTGAAGACCACCCTCGCCCGTCTCTGAGTAGAGGACCGAGTAGCCCTCTCTGGCGAGGTAGGTCCCGACCACCTCGCGGATCTTGCGCTCGTCATCGACCACGAGCACTGAAGGGGCACCCACAATGCAATCCTCGGCGATGGAGGAAAGCGGACCCAGGGTCGATTGCCCCGCGCCGACCGTGCCGTTCGGCCGGCCGGAGCCGGCGCGGCTGGTTCCGCCAGCCACGCCGGGTGAGGAGCTAAGTGACAAGCTGCTTGCCCTGGATGAAGCCGCCGTGCCAGCTGTGATACCAGACCGCTCCGGTGGAGCCGTTCACCGACAGCATCCCGGCGAGCTGACCGTCCTTGTCGATGTCAACCGTGTAGAAGCCGTAAAAGCGATCGGGCGTCTTGGCGGTCGTCCCGGCCTGGTTGGCGTTGAGCCACTGCTGGGCGATCTTCTGCGCCTGCTCCGGGTTGACGGTCATCGCAGCGCTCTGGCCGCGACCGCCCACCATGCTGCCGGGCGACATCCCGTATTTGGTGTTCCACATCATGTTGGGGCCCGGCTCAGGTCCGACCGCACCGGTAACCGGGTTTACGAGAAGGGCAAAAGCGACAACGCCGGTTCCCTTCTCGGTGACTCCGGCATAGAAGTTGTCCTGAAACTGGATCAACTCATCGATCTTGAGGTCCGAGTTGCCGTAGCTTGCAAGGTACTGCTGGACGTTCTTCTGCGCCTGGTCGATCGAGATCGACGGGCTGCCGGCGGGCAGCTGTCCGAAATGACCGCCCATAACGTCTCCCGGACCCGAGCGGCCCATCATTCCCGAGCCGCTGCCAATGCCACTCGCGTTGGCTGGGCCCGAACCTGTAACGCCCATCCCAAAACCACCCGGACCCGAGCGGCCCATCATCTCCGAGCCATGTCCCATGCCGTTGGCGTAGGTCATGCCAGGTACTCCCTGGAAGCCGGCAGCGCGGCCCGTCCCGACACCGCCGTTCGCAACCGCGGAGAGCACCAGAACGGAGCCGGCGACAAAAAGTAGTCGAAGTCTCATTTCGTTTCCCCCCTCAGCCCTGGATCGCCCTGTGGGCCTGCTCGAACTCTGCCTGGCTGATTTCACCGGAGGCCAACCTCCGGCTCAGGATTTCCCGGGCACCGTCGTGCCCCGGCTTCGAGTTGAGCGCGGACGCTCTGAACGCCCACACCACCAGGACGACGACTCCTCCCCAGAAGAGGAGCATTGTCAGGAGCCCAAACGGGCCCATCGCACCAAATCCGGCATGCCACATCATTTCAATTTCTCCTTCGACGGGATCTGCGCCCGCCCTACTCGAGCTACTTTGGCCCGGCGCTGTGAAGGACCTGTGAAGGAGCTCCGCAACCCGGCGGCATCCTGAGGTGGGCGTGGCCAATTCTCCCGCTCGGGATTGGTTCGGAGCACCTGCCGGACTGGTTCGCCGAGTTCGCAAGGCAGGTCTGGACCCGATCCACCACCCACTTACGGGCGGCCGCGCTCTCAGTAGTCACAGACCAGTCACACCCGACGACGACCATCGCGCAATGACTTCCAACCGTGCCGTTGCCAGCCTGCGAATCTTCCTGGGTCTGATCTTCCTGACCAACGGCCTGGCCAAGTTTTTCCCGGTCATCGGATACCTGCCCGGCGGCCTCTCGCTGATCAACACGAGCAGCGCCCTGGGAATCATCCAGCACAACGCGCGGCACCACCCGGTCAAGCTCTACCGCGACCTGGTGTTCAACGTTTTCGTGCCGAACTGGAACATCGTCGGTCCGATGGTGGGACTCGCCGAAACCGTGGCAGGTCTGATGCTGGTTCTAGGGGTGGCTTCCTGGATGGGCGCGTTGCTCGCCGCGGGCCAATCTCTGCATATCGAATTCTCGGACGCCAACGGCTATTGGCTCTTCGAGTACGCGGTGGAGTGGGTCCCGCTGCTCCTGCTGGTCTTCATGCACTCGGGCATGACCTGGGGCATCGACGCTCGAATTGCCGCCACCAACTCGCGCTGGAGGCGCCTGTTCGGTTGATCGGGGGCA